>CALVRV010000009.1 GCA_944358865.1 uncultured Bacilli bacterium
TTCAAGTTTGAATTCCCATGAATATTTCATAAAAAAGTACCCCTTTCCTAATGTCTAGGATTTGGGGTACCTCTCAATTTGTATCCGTGTGTTTTGTTTAATTCATTATTTATCTTTTGTTTCAGTTTTTTCTAATTGCTGTTTTTCTAGTAAAGTTTTAATTTGTAATAATACATCTAATTCAGTTGGTTTAACTTCTTCAGGAACAACAATTGGTCTTTCTTCTGGATGTTTTTGATAATATTCTTCTTTTAATTTTTCTTGAATCTGGTTTTTCTTACTAATAATACTTGTTACTACTTTAATTACTATAAATAAGACAATAGCAATAATTAAAAATGAAATGACTGCATTAATTATAGAACCCCAATTAATAACTGCAGCACTATTAGAAACATAAACTGAACCATATAAAGTATATTTAGATAATATTTCAGATTTTAGTGATTGCACTAAAGTATCTTCAACCCCTGCCCCATATAAACTTTCAGCGTATTGTTGTGCGATATCTTGTAGTTGTCCACTGTCAAATGTTTGTCCAATGCCAGCCATACCTTTTTGTAAATCGTTAGCGGGTGGTAAGACAGTAATTAGACCATTTAATCCGCCTGGCACACCCCATGTACAAATGGCCATTAAAACATTTGTTAATGCAGTAACTATGGCTGTAAACGCTCCACCTATAACAACACCAACAGCTAAATTTAAAGCGTTGCCACGATTGATGAATGCCTTGAATTCATTCCAAGTGCTTTTTAATGATTTTTTCACATTCTTTTTCATGATTAACTCCCACTAATTGATAGAGATTTAAAATAAATGGATGGAACAAAATAACCATTAGATAAAAGTTTAGCGTCCCCTCCAATTTCACCAATATTATTAAATAAATCTAATATATTACCGCTGATGGTAATTAAAGAAACAGGTGCATCTTTTTTACCATCTTTAATAAGAAATCCTTGTGCTTGTAATGAGAAATCTCCACTTGTAGAATTGATTCCAGCATGAGCGCCTTGTAAATCAGTAATATAAATGCCGTTTTCTACCTTTTCAAATAATTCTTCAAGACTTTTCTTTGAAGGTTTTACATAAATAAGTGTCGGCGCTGCTACTATTTTAGAGCCTGCATTTACACCATTTCCTGTTGGTTCTGTATTATCTTTTTGCGCTGTTTCTAAAGTGTAAAGATAAGTTTTTAAAACACCATTTTTAATAATAGGTTTGTTATAAGTTGCAACACCTTCATCATCAAACCATTTTGCGTATACTGTTTTCATTAACGGCATATCGTAAACACTTAATTTATTTGATGCAATTTTAGTATTTAATTTGCCTTCAAATAAAGAAACATGTTTTTGAATTTGCTCAGCATCACACCAACTAGTGTAAACACTAAGAAGCGTTGCGATGCATTCTCTATCAATAATGGTTTTCATTTTTTTACTTTGACATGGTTTTGCATTTAATTTTTCGATTGCTTTATCGACAATATTTTTAGCAAATTCTTTCATATCAAAATTTTCAAATTTATTATCGATAAAAACATCATAATTAACTTGTTCATCTGAATCGTTTTTAACAACTACACCAGCAGAAATTATAAAATAATTGGACTTTTGCCTTAAATTTAATCCATTTGAATTAATTATTATAGTTTCACCAACCGATTCACTAAAAGCAACATCTACAACATCTTTTATTAAATTAGATTGTTTTTCTACCTCTTTTTCTAAATTGAATAAGAGATCTTTTTTCTCTTTTAAAGATATTTTTTCATAATCTTTATTATATGTTTTTACTTTGTGATATTTTTCGCTTCCTAAAAATAATTTTGCTTCTTCATTTTTTTCAATGACTTTTGAATTATTTATTATGTCATTAATAATGTCTAATGTATTATCTTTAGTTAAATTTGTACATGTTGCAGTGCCAAATTTACCATTATATATACCACGGAAGTTTGTTGTTATATTAGTGTTAACACCATAATTTTCTATTTCGTGGTGGTACAAAGATAATTCAAAACTAGATGATTTGTTAACTGTGATTTGTATATCATTAATCCCTTTTTCTTTAGCAAGAGATATAAATTTTTGATAAATATTCATTATTGTAATTGACCTCCTCTTCCACCGACAGTAATAGAAGAAATTCTTAATGTTGGTTGTCCTACATTAACTCTAATTGATCCACTTGAAGCACCACACATACCTTGGCCTAAATCTAAATCATTTCCGACCATATCAATTTTTTCTAATATTTCGTTTCCTTTACCAATAAGTGTTGCACCTTTGACTGGTTCTGCTATTTTACCATCACGAATAATATATGCTTCAGAGCAAGAAAAATTAAATTCACCAGTAATAGGATTAACGCTTCCACCAGTAAACCCTACTGCATATAAACCTAATTTTGTCGCTTTAATAATTTCTTCTGGCGTTGATTTTCCATTTTCAATATATGTATTTGACATTCTGGAAGTAGGATTATATCTAAAACTTTGTCTTCTAGATGAACCATTAGGTTTCTTGTTCATTCTTCTACCATTAAATTCATCAATCATATAATCTGTTAAAATGCCATTTTTTATTAATTGTCTTTTAACACCTTTAACGCCTTCATCATCATAATCAATTGAACCCCAAGCATTAGGAATAGTTGAATCATCGACAGCGCTGACGACATCGCTTGCTATTTTTTGGCCTAGTTTTCCTGAAAAACAAGATAAACCTTTACTTACAGAACTTGCTTCTAATGGATGACCACAAGCTTCATGGAATAAAACTCCACCCCAGCCGTTACCTAATACAACTGGCATAACACCAGATGGGCATTCTTTAGCAGTTAAATTTTGAATTGCCACTCTAGCAGCGTTTAAGGCAACTTTTTTAGGATCTATTTTGGTTTTAAAATAATTTATATCATCTTGAGCACCTGGGCCTTCAAAACCTGTTTCTAAAGATTTTCCATCACTAGCGACAACTAAATAAACTAATCGTCCATATTGAGTAGAATTTTTAATAATTTCACCTTTTGAATTATAAATAACAGTACTTCTATGTGTATCAGAAAAACTGCCTTTTGTTTGAATTATTCTTGGATCATAATCTTTTATTGCTAACAATCCTTCATTAACTAACGCTATTTTTTCTTCACGAGAAACATCGTTATAATCAATTTTAATTGGATTGATAGTTTTGTATTTTTTAATTTTTAAATTTGTGACAGTTATTTTTCTTTCATCTACAAAACCATTTGCTAAATCACTAGCGAGTTTTAATAATGATTTTCTAGATAGATCACAAGTATAACCATAGATGCATTGTAAATTGTTTAATAATCTTATCCCAACACCTTCATTTATTTGATTATAAGAAATATCAACTTTGTTGTTTTCTATACCTAATGTATAACCGTATGTGTTTTCATAAAATATTTCGGCAAAATCTGCACCAGTTTTTAAACCTTCATTTAAGACATCGATTGCTAACTTTTTACTTAACATATTTTTTCCTTTCTTTTACTATATACGATTATACTTAATAATGCGTATTTTTCAATAAAAGCAAGAAAAATATGAATTAATATTCATATATGATTAAAGTAAAAACATAATGCCTATTAATTGTAAAATTGTTCCTACTAAAACAAATAGATGAAAAACACTATGCATCCATTTTTTCTTTTTTCCAACTGCATAAAAAATAACACCAAATGTATATGCAAGACCACCTAATAAGATGTATATCATCGCGTTAAAATCTAATATTGTTATAGCCGGATAACAAAATGCGACTAGCCAACCCATGACTATATATAAAACAACTGTTATTACTTTAATAAATTTGTTGTTTAAATTAACAAAATTTAAAATTGAACCAATTAATAAACACCCTACTTCAATTAAAATCATAGTTAATCCGATATTAGGAGAACTTGAAAATCCTAATGCACATACTGGGGCGTAAGTTCCTGCAATTAAAACGTATATGGTATTATGATCTAATAATCTAAATAAACGTTTCCAAGGAGAATTTTTATCTATCGCGTGATAAATCATGCTGACAGAATATAAAAACATAATTGAAAAACTATATATTATTAACGATGCACTTTTTAAAGGATCATAATTAAAGATGATTGATAATGTTATAAAAAATATTAATAAACCAAAACCTAATAACGCTCCGATAAGGTGTGACACCCAGTTAAATATTTCTTCGCCTTTACTGTAATTAGGTATTGGTTGTGAGATTAGTTTTGCTTTTAATTGATTGACAGACATAATATTTGCCTCCTTATGTGAGCAATTTTAAACAAAAAATAAATAAAAAATACCTACTCTTTAAATATTTTTTTCCACTTATGAAACCTTTATAGTAGATTAAAAAAATCAACTCTACTTTTAGTGGAATACTATATTTTTTTAACTACTGTTACCAAAGGTAACAAATTGTAGAGTTACATAATTTTAATGATTTTTTATTTGATTAATAATACACTATGAATAGATATGAAAGTTTTACTTTATTTTGAAGCGGAAGAGAAAATTAAAAAATCTGGTATAGGTAGAGCTTTAAAACATCAAATTGAAGCTCTTACAAGTGCGGGTGTTGATTATACTTTATCAAGCAAAGATAGTTTTGATATTGCTCATATAAATACTTATTGGCCCAAATCTAAAAAGTTATTAAAAAAATTAAAAAAGAAACATATTCCAGTTATAGTTCATGGGCATTCTACAATTGAAGATTTTAGATATTCTTTTGCCTTATGGAAAGTCATGGCATTATGGTTTAATCCTAATTTAATGTGGTTTTATAAAAATTGTGATTTTATTATCACACCTACTTTATATTCAAAACAGGTAATCGATTCTTATAATTTAGGTACCCCAGTTATTCATGTTTCAAATGGTATTGATATAAATGAATACACTTATGATGAAGAAAAAGTAAAAGCTTTTAAAAAATATTTTAATTTAACAGATGATGATAAAGTTGTCATTGGTGTTGGATTCCCATTTCAAAGAAAAGGCATTATTGATTTTTTTGAAATAGCTAGACAAAGACCAGATGTTAAATTTATTTGGTTTGGTTACTTACAAAAAATATTAACTTCAAACATTGTTAAAAAAGCCATCAAAAACAAACCAAACAACGTCATTATGCCAGGTTATATTGATAATAGCATTATCAAAGGAGCATACCATTTTGCAAAATGTTTATTATTTCCTTCTTATGAAGAAACAGAGGGTATTGTTGTTTTAGAAGCACTCGCGTCATCTTGTCCAGTTTTAATAAGAGATATAGGTGTGTATAAAGATTGGTTAGAAGATAATAAAAATTGTTATAAAGCAAATAATAACGAAGAATTTTTATTAAAATTAGATAAAATTATTAATTCTAATAATAAAGAAATCATTAATAATGGTTATCTTGTTGCAAAAAGTAAAAATTTAGACATTATAGGTAAAGAATTAAAATTAGCCTATGAAAATTTATATCAAAAATTTTATAAAAATAATTAAATCATTGATTTAATATCTTAATTTTGGTAATATCTAAAAGCACGACTTACTTTGGTTAAGTAAAATCCAAGGCGGAAGGAGTAAAAAAGACTATGAAAAAAGGAATTCACCCAAATTATCAACGTTGTACAGTTACATGTGTCTCTTGTGGTGCGACATTTGAAACAGGTTCTGTTTTAAAAGAAATCCGTGTTGATACATGCAGCAACTGCCACCCATTCTATACTGGCAAAAGAAGATTTGTTCAAGCTGAAGGTAGAGTTGATAAATTTAATAAAAAATACGGTCTTACATCTAACGAAGACAAATAAAAATTATCATTATAAGATGGATTTAGTTCCATCTTTTTTTAACAAATAACAACTATTTATAATTTAGATTAAAAAAACTAAATTTTAATATATAATATTAGCACGAGTGAGGTTTTATTATGAAAAAGGCTTTTTATATTACAACACCAATTTATTATCCAAGTGCAAAATTACATATTGGTCATGCTTATTGCACGACATTATGTGATATTTTAGCAAGATATCATCGTTTAAAAAAAGAAGATACATTCTTTTTAACTGGAAGCGATGAACATGGAATGAAAATTGAAAAAAACGCTCTTGCGAATAATAAAACACCAAAAGAATTTGTCGATGAAATTGTTGTTTCTTTTAAACAACTTTGGAAGGCTTTAGATATTTCTAATGACGATTATATAAGAACTACCGATAAAAGACATGTTGAGACTGTTCAAAAAATATTTTCTAAATTTTTAGAAAATGGTGATATTTATTTAGGAGAATATGAAGGATGGTATTGCAAAGAATGTGAAGCTTTTTGGACCGACATTCAAGTTGGCGAAGAACACCTTTGCCCAGATTGTCATCGACCAGTTAATAAAGCTAAAGAAGAAGCTTACTTTTTTAAAACCTCGAAATATTTAAATCGCTTATTAAAATTATATGAAGACAATCCTAAATTTATCATTCCAGAATCAAGAAAAAACGAGATGATAAATACATTTATTAAACCTGGTTTAGAAGATTTATGTGTCTCAAGAACTTCTTTTACCTGGGGAATTCCAGTAAAAGAAAATCCTAAACATGTAATTTATGTTTGGTTAGATGCTTTAGTAAATTACATTTCTGCATTAGGATATTTACAAGAAGACGATAGTAAATTTAAAAAGTTTTGGTTAAATGAAAATTGTGAAAAAGTTCATATTTTAGGCGCAGATATTACAAGATTCCATTCTATTTATTGGCCAATGTTTTTAATGGCGTTAGATTTGCCTTTCCCTGATAGAGAATTTGTCCATGGTTTATTAATGACAAAAGATGGCAAAATGTCAAAATCTAAAGGAAACACAATTGATCCATATCCTTTAATTGAAAGATATGGTGTTGACTGTGTTAGATATTATTTAGCTAGAGAAATTAATTTTGGAAGTGATGGTCAATTTACACCTGAACAATTTGTTGAAAGAATTAATATGGATTTAGCAAATAATATTGGCAATTTATTAAATAGAACACTATCGATGATTAATAAATATTTTGATGGCATTATTCCTGAATTTGTCACAAACATTAATAATCCTTATGATAGTGATTTAGATGACACGATTAAATCATGCATTGCTTTATATCAATCTTGTTTAGATGATTTAAGAGTTACCGATGGAATAATTGCTGCAACAAAAATAAGTGCAAGAGCAAATAAATATATTGATGAAACAACACCATGGGTATTAGCAAAACAAGAAGATAAACAACCTTTAAAATCTGTTATCTCACACCTAGCTTATAGCATATATGTGACTGCAATTTTATTAAGTGTTGTCTTGACAAGAAAATCAAAAGATATTCTTTTACAATTAGGTCTAGATGGCAGTGTTGATTTTGAGACAATCAATAATCAACACATATTAGACAATGTTAAAATCAATAAGGGAGAGCCAATTTTCCCAAGACTCGATGAAGCAAAAGAAGTAGAAGAAATCGTTAATATGATGAAAAAATAAATTAAAAAGTTGAGTTTTGCATAAAATTTGTAAAAAAAGATGGCATTTAACCATCTTTTTAATTTAGAATTTTTGAATTTTACCTTTGTTTTTTCCTTTACTTGGTCTTGTAACAACATTAATGCCTTGGTTTTGCGCCATTTGTTTTACATAAGCACTAGCTTCATCTTTAGTTTTAAATAACTTGATTGCACGGTCACTACCACGGCGTTTTACCTGCCACATGTTGTCTTCACTTCGTTTTTCTAAAACATAAAGGTTTTGGGATTTTTTAGTTTTCTCTTCATTAACCGTTTCTGGTGCAGGAGAAACCTCTTTTTTCTTTACCGCCATTAATTTTGCCCTCCTATATATTAATTATCGTATATTTTTAAAAATAAACAATTTAAGATTTTAAAAATAAGACAATTTCATCCATTATTTGTTTATCTAATTCACATAAAGAAGCAAAATCAGTTTTATCAGCAAGTAGATTTTTTTCTTTAATTGTTTTTAATTTATTTAACTCGTGTAAGTACGCAGTTAGTTTTTTAACAGCGTCATAAGTATATTGAGGATTATGATTTTTATTATTAACACTAATAAATTTAATATGAGTGTTTTTAGATGCTTTTTTAGGTTTTAAAAAATTATATTTATATGAGACAATCTTATCATCGATTGAATGAATAATTAAACTGGATAAATCATCTCTTTTATTAATTGTTTCAATCGCATTGCAATTAAAATATTTTTGGTGGAGCGATTTTTCATAATTTAAAAGTGAATTTTTAAAAATACAAGCATACCAAGGAACATATTGATCAAAAGCGCTTTTAATAGATATCAAGCCAGATATCATAACTAACTTTTTAATATCTTTATGAAAATGACAGGCACTATGAGCGACAAAACCACCCCAAGAATGTCCAACGATATATTTATCAATGTATTTGTATTCTTTAAAGCTGTTTATATGATTTATAAATAAATCAATATCTTCAGCAGGTTGAAGAAAAGAATTAACATTATCTCCTTCTGATAATACACACCCTTGGTAATCAAATGTAGCAACTTTAAAGCCGTTATCACATAAATAATTTATTTCATTTATATAAGCTTGATGTCCACCGCCCATTCCATGGCAAAATATTATTAATTTGTCTTTTATATAACCATCTATAAAATAAAAATATCCATTTAGTTGATAACCATTTTTATTTATAAAAGACAATTTTTCAGCTTTTAAATTATTAAAATCTTTATATGAAAAATATTTTATTCCAGGTCTAGCATCCATCCTAATACCATAGACACTTTGGTGTAATTTTGCTATAAGTTTTTTCATAATAATAAATAAAAAAATAGGCAAATTAAAAGCGGAATTAAGTAAATCCCGCTTAAAATTTCATTAAAATTATAATTTGTCAGCGCTTCCTAAGACGTCCTTAATTTTGTGTTCAACAAGATTTCTAACATTGTCTCTTCCATCACCAACATATTGACGAGGATCAAAATGTTCTGGATGATCGATAAAGTGTTTTCTAATACCTGCAGTCATAGCAAGTCTTAAATCAGAGTCGATGTTAATTTTACAAACTGCCATTGAAGCAGCTTTTCTTAACATTTCTTCTGGAACACCTATTGCATCATCTAATTTGCCACCATTTTCATTAATGATTTTGACATATTCTTGATTGACTGAGCTAGCGCCATGTAAGACGATAGGGAATCCAGGAAGACGTTTGCTTACTTCTTCTAAAATATCAAATCTTAATTGTGGTTTAGTTCCTGGTTTAAATTTATAAGCACCATGACTTGTTCCGATTGCGATTGCTAAAGAATCAACACCAGTTCTTTTTACAAATTCTTCAACTTGATTTGGATCAGTATACATGGCTTTGTCATGATCAACTTTAACATCATCTTCAACACCAGATAATGTACCTAATTCTGCTTCAACAGTAACATATGGTACATGAGCGTGAGCGTATTCAACAACTTTTCTTGTAATAGCGATATTTTCTTCAAATGATTTGCTAGAAGCATCAATCATAACTGAAGTAAATCCGCCATCGATACAATCTTTGCAAATTTCAAAATCTGCACCATGATCTAAATGTAAAACGATTGGTAAACCAGTATCTTCCACTGCTGCTTCTACCAATTTTCTTAAATAGACTGGTTTAGCGTATTTTCTTGCTCCAGCACTTACTTGTAAAATGACAGGTGAATTACATTTTTTGGCTGCTTCAGTAATTGCTTGAACAATTTCCATATTGTTGCAATTAAAAGCCCCAATTGCGTATCCGCCTTCATAAGCTTTTTTAAACATTTCTTTAGTATTTACTAATGGCATTTTTATTACCTCTTCTTTCTTCATATCTATTTTAACAATAATTTTACTTTATTAAAGAAAAATATTATTTCTTTAAAAGTTGTTGCTATAATTTTATTATGCTAAAAATTAATTCTATTGTTCATGGTGTTTGTAAAGACCTATCTAGCGAAGGAAAAGGTGTTGTTAAAATTAATGATGACGTTATTTTTTGTAATGGATTATTTATTGATGAAGAAGCTGATATTTTAATTGAATATCAAAGAAGTAAAGTTTATTATGGCAAAATTAAAAAACTATATAAATTATCTAAATATCGTATTCAACCTAAATGTAAAATATGTACATCATGTGGAGGCTGTCAATTCCAGCAATTAAGTTATGAAGGCCAAATAGAGTATAAATATAATCGTGTTAAACAGGCTTTTAAACGTATCGCACATCTAGATGTAAAAATTGATGATGTAATAAAAATGGATGATCCATATTTTTATCGTAATAAAGCTCAAATGCCAATTGGTTATGATAAATATAAAAATATCATATATGGTATGTTTAAAGAAAAGACGCATCAAATAATTCCAGTTGATGTTTGCTATATTGAAAATCAAAAAACAGAAAAAATATTTAAAACTATTACTTACTTAATGGAAAAGCATCACATCTTACCTTATGACGAGGATAAAAAAGAAGGTATTATCCGTCATGTTTTAATTAGAACATCGTACCACTTTAATGAAATAATGGTTGTCTTAGTAAGCAATGTTTTAAATTTTAAAGGACAAAGAAATTTTATAAATGAATTAATAAAATTGTGTCCTGATATTACTACAATTGTAGAAAATATTAATTCAAGAACCACTAATGTGATATTAGGTGAAAAAGAAAAAACATTGTATGGAAAAGGATATATTAAAGACACAATATGTGGATTAACTTTTAAAATATCCGCTTCTAGTTTTTTTCAAATTAATCCTATACAAGTTGAAAAATTATACAAAAAAGCTTTAGATTTGCTTGAATTATCTCCAAATTGCACGCTTTTAGATGCTTATTCTGGAGTCGGAACGATTGGATTAATTGCAAGTAAAAAATGTCAAAACGTCATATCTGTTGAATTAAATAAAAACGCTTATTTAGATGGAATAAAAAACGCTAAAAACAATAATATAAGCAATGTTTATTTTGTTAATGATGACGCTAGTGATTATATAAATAAATCTGATATTTCTTTTGATGCAGTAATTATGGATCCACCTAGAAAAGGTAGCGATGAGAAATTTTTAAACGCTTTAATAAACAACAAAGTTAAAAAAATATGTTATATATCATGTAACCCTGAAACTTTGGCTAGAGATGTTTCTTATTTGAGTAAATATTATAAAATCACTAATATTACCCCTGTTGATATGTTTCCTATGACAAGCCATGTTGAAACTATCGTGGGATTATTCTTAAAAAAATAAAGTATATTGTTTATATTTTCGTTATATCTTTATAAACTTAAAATCTTTTAAAAACACTGTTTTTTAACAAATCCTTTTAAGAAATGTTTTGTCCTTAGCGTTAATGTTGAGTTAGCAACGTGTTTTTATATAATATCTAATAATATGTTTCGACTAAAAGTACAATGCAATGTTGAAACAGTCGAACATCTGTGGTATCATATAGATGAGGTGATAACAATGTATTATCCAAGGACAATTGAAAAGAAAATAAAAAGTATTAAAGATGACTACGCCGCTATTACGATTTATGGTGCTAGACAAGTTGGTAAATCAACGGTGGTAGATCATATTTTTGGTGATGAGTATGTAAGTGTTACTTTGGATGACTTAGATGAAAAACGCTTAGCAAATGATAATCCTAAATTGTTTTTAGAGACACACCCATGGCCACTTATTATTGATGAGATACAAAAAGGAGTTCCTTTGCTTGAACAAATAAAAATAAAGATAGACGATGAAAAGAAAAGATGTCTTAAAGAAAACAAAAGAGTGCCGCTAATGTATATTCTTACAGGTTCAAACCAGTTTGAATTGCAAAAGGCAGTTTCTGATTCCTTAGCAGGAAGAACAGCGATTTTGACAATGTCCTCACTATCAAATAACGAAATTGAAAAAAAAGAAGGCTCTTTATTTAACCCTGATTTAGAAGTAATTAAAGAGAAGTATAAAAAAATTATTCCTAAAGATATGTACAAAACAAGAAAAGAGATTTTTAAAAAGATATTCTTAGGAGGAATGCCTGAATATATTGATAAAGGTTTAAATCGAACAACTTTTTATTCTTCCTATATAAAAACATATATCGAAAAAGATGTTATGAAACTTATTGCTGTCGATAAAGAAAGAGATTTTTTAAGATTTCTTGATTACATGGCTTTAAGAACTGCTCAGCAAATTAATTATGATGATATAGCTCGAAACATTGGAATCGATGCAAGAACAGTAAAAAGCTGGATATCAATTTTAGTAACATCTGGTATTGCAATAACATTAGAACCATACGCTAAAAACCTATCAAATAGAGTTACGAAAATGGAAAAGTTTTATTTCTTAGATACGGGGTTATGTGCGTATTTATGTAAATGGCCAAACGCCGAGATGATTGAAAACGGTGTGATGAACGGTGCTTTTTATGAAACATACGTCATCAGCGAAATTGTTAAGAGTTTTATGAATGCTGGAGAAGATTACAGACAATTTTTATATTATTATCGTGACAAGGATAAAAAAGAGGCTGATTTAATTATTGAAGGCTCTGATTGTATTTATCCACTCGAAGTTAAAAAAGGTATTAATCCAGTAAGTAGTAACTTTAATTTCAATTTCTTAGAAAAATATGGCAAACAAGTTATGAAAGGACTAGTAATAGATTCTAGAGAAGATTTATTTCCAATAAATGAGAACAACTGGTATTTACCTATCTATATGATTGGAATTTAATCAATTTAAATACAAACGTTTAGAGAATGTGTTAATTTAAAAAAGTTTGTCTCTTGTTTTAAAAAGATTAATGCCTAAAAAAGAATTTGAAGCCGAAATTTTAAAACCTCACATTTTTAGGAAGTTAATGCGAATTATTTTTGGTTGATATTATCCATAATGCCATCGGATGATTTTTTATTCTATTAATAATTTCATTGTCATCAAATAAAAGCTCAGGACAATAATTATTCTTTTCAAACTCGTTAATGAATTTAGTTTCGGATTCGTTTAATTTCAGTAAATTTGAAACAAAACATTTAATCATATTTACTGCATCAATCATTGAAAATTTATCATCTTTTTTAAGAGTTGAAGAAAGATACTGTGGTATTTTATCTACCATATATGCACTGATTTTAATTTCAAAATCGGTTAGCACCTCGTTAAACAATCTATCAGTAGTTTTGCCTATTACCATATAGAATATTACACATTTCTTTACTAAATCAAATTCTGATTCAGTAAACAAATTTTCTTTAAGCATATGGTAAACATCATACACGTCTCTAATGGTACATCTTTCAATAAGAGCCTTAATTTTAGAACCATACAACTCATATTTATTCAGGGTTAGTATTTTAAAAGAATTTAAAAAAGGTATAGAAATACTTCTTATAATTGGTTTATAGACATGTGTTCTATTCATATAATTAATTTCAATTTTTAGATTATCTTTATTTCCAAAATTGTTATTGTAATTGAACACAAACGAATCTAATGCGTGTTTGGATTTAGTTTCATCACTTAGATTATAGTTGTTAATTTCCATATATCTTCTAATGATAGTTGTAATTTCTTTTCTTTTTTCTAGCATTTCATCTTTAGTGCCGCTAAAGGAAAAATCTAAATCTATATCAACACTTAATCTAGGAAGATTAAATATAGTAAAGTTAATTGACGTGCCTCCCTTAAGAACTAAATAAGGAGAAAGTTCATCTGTTTTGCTTATAAAAATTAATATGTCAATTAGTCTGAGAACTTTTTCTAAACTTTCACTTCTAAAGCCGTTTTCTTTTGCTAAAGCAACTATTTCATGTTTTTTGTAATTAAACATATGATTACTCCTTATTAATGTAATTTTTTAAGTCTTTGTAAATAAATATTTTCCACTCGGAATTATATACATGAGCGCTTTTGTTTTTGTCAAAATGTCCTTTTATAGAATCTGATATCTCGTGACATTTATCAAAGAAAGAATCAGGAATATTTAGTTTATCTTTGAATAGTGATAAAATGATTCCAACTTTTTTATAAAGCATTTTGGAATCAATTTGTTCTAAATACTTTAAAATATCTTTTATCGAGATATATGGAACCATATTGATGCAATTTAATGTTTCCTCCAACTCGCAATATTTGCCAGAATCTTTAATTGAATCTACTATAGTTCTCTCGATTGAAGTAACTTTAATGCCACGAATCTCTTCAACAAAGTGTGTGGAAGATGTTTTAATTAAAGAAAATGAGTTTCCTTCAAATTCAAAAGTATTAAATCTAGAAATAGATGATACATTTACATTGTTATAAACTTGATTATAGTAGCCGTAAAATTCAAATGCAGAATGATGTGATATATAAGAAGTATCGGTAATATGAGAAGCAATTAAAAATTTATCGGCAATACACTCATTAGTTTCTAAACTCACAACGCCATACAAATTATGTTTAATACGTTTTATATAGCCTTTTTTTAAATAGTTTTGTAGAAGCATTTTTGCTAGATTGTCATCTTTTATCATAGTTGCAAAATCTTTTCTATTAAAAACTTTATATTTTGTTAATTCATTTAAATACTTCATCTATACCACCAAAAATATTATATCAAATTAAAAACAATAAATTCAAATAAAAAGGTTAAAATTCTACTTTCTAGGGTAATTTTTATTACCTTCTAGAGATTTTTTTAAACCTTTTTATATTCGAGGATATTTTTTAAAAATTAATTGTTTATATTTAGCAATATATATATATTAAAACAATTCTCTTCTGTTAGAAATGATTTAAATATTTCTTATTTTCAATAGTGTGTAACAAAAATAGTGAAAATATTTCACACTCAAAATAAATGGCGCTATTACAATTAATTTACTGCATAAAAATATGCAAAAAATATGCAGTAAATCAATAACTTAATATTGTAAAAATTCAAATCTAAGTTTAACTAATACACCACAATATTAAAGTAGATATAACTATCTTTTTTTGTGGATTATCTAATGCATCACTACATAGCAAAATCTTTACGAATAAAGGAAAAATTAAACGCAACAAATAGGAATTAATAATTTCTTTCTTTTCCCCTATTTTAAGATAAAATAAAAATATGATTTTAAGTTTGCTTGATTTATTTGAAATAGGAATGTTGATATTTTCTATAGTTTTAATAGTTATTTTTCTTGTAATAATTATTTCAACTTTAATTGTTAGACGAAATAATAAATATAAGGATTTTGTCTTACAACATAGTGCTGCTTTAAGGCAATTAAATGAAATTAATAGGCACTATCAATTTAAAGATATTCCTAATTTTGATATGAAAAATTCATACGACAACGAACATTTTTATGAAGATATTTCGTGTCGAGACTATCTAACCTATCAACTTGTTTATATTCAAAAGAAAGTTAGTATTGCCTTAAAAGACACTCTCGAAAATAATAAATTATTTGATGAATATAGAAAAGAAATTGGAGATACTTGTGTTATGAACCAATACGACACTTCTAATTTATTAAAAAATAGAAACAAACTCACTAGAATTGAAAATAATCTTTTTAATAAAAGTATTAAAAAACCAACTACATTATTTTCAATAAAAGTTAGACTAATATTAACTAATATCAATGGTGAATACCGTGATTCAAAAAGTGATGAATTTGTTCCTAAAGAGATTAAAGACATTATTTTTAGAATTAATCAAAGAAACGGAAGCTTTTACGTAAACGATGATATATGGAAATCCATATGCAGAGTCGAACGCGGCAAAGTCTCTAATAAGATGAGATTTGCTGTTTATGAAAGAGACCATTATAGATGTAGAAAGTGTGGCAGAAAAACTAACGATTTGGAAGTTGATCACATTATTCCCATTGCAAAAGGCGGCAAATCTACATTTGATAATTTACAAACCTTATGCCATAGATGTAATTATGAAAAAGGCTCTAAGATTGAATAAACCAATATAACGTTAAAGATAATCATAAAAACAAAAACTTAGACTAAATAAGACTATGTTATAAAAGAGATATTAAAGAAAGATTAGCTAAGTATTTCGATATATTTGCTAAGTCTTTCATAAAGGTATCTTGAAAAGAGTTGGACCATTGGTTTTAAATCACCTTTGACATGATATGCATCAAAAGCATCGTAATAGGATTTATGGTCAGTATATTTGATATCAATTGGAGGATATCCCAATTTCATCAATTCTAGATTTATAAGAAGTCTTCCAGTTCTTCCATTTCCGTCAATAAATGGGTGGATGGCTTCAAATTCGATATGGAATTTTGCTAATTTGGTAACAAAGTCTACATCAGTGTTTTTATACCAATCAAGGAGTTCGTGTAATTTTGGTTCTATAAGATATGGTTGAACAGGAGTGTGTTTTGCTCCAACAATAGTGACAGGAATTTTACGATAAACACCTCTATCTTGAGGCTTGTTTGCTAAAACTAGGTAGTGAATTTGTTTGATGACAGATTCAGATAATTCCTTTTTTTCTTTTGCTATATCAGAAATATAATCAAATGCTTCTTTATGGCCAATAGCTTCCATATGATCCTTAAGAGGTTTTTTATCAATCGTTAAACCGCGTAATACTAAATCAGTTTCTCTAAGAGTAAGAGTGTTGCCTTCAATTGCGTTGCTGTTATATGTATATTCGACAGCAAAATCATAATTAAGTCTTTGAAGTTCACATTCAGTTAATGGTCTTTTTTTATCAAGCGCTATTTTGAGTTTTTCTATTTTAGATAAGTATGCATTAGGAGATTTAATTCTTCCATCAGCAGGTTTAACTGCATTATCAGGAATATACCAGGTTTTACCAATTAATTCCGCTCCTTCAATTTTGCCCTTCGCACACAAAATTCTCACTCTTCGATCAGAAATACCCCATAATTCACTAGCTTTTTTAGTAGTTATTGCCATTTGACATATTCTCCTATCGGAATAATTATAACACTTATCGGAATAATAAAAAACATTTATCGGAATGAAATATAAGTAATATAAACAAGCGTTTAGCGGTATCGTAGAATTAGAAAATATTTAATATAAGAAGTTTATTTCTTTCTTTGTTTTGAAAAGCGAATTTAATAAATGGGTAAAGCGGCACATAGTTTACTAATAGTGAAAAATAGTGAAAAAATAATGAAATTATGTTATCATTATGGCACGAGGTAATTCATGATTAAAATTGTATTAACTAATGAAATGCTAAATGCCATTTTAAATATTGAAAAGAGCAAAGATTCTCTTAATCGAATCAAGATTCCCACTTCTTTATCCAATAGATTTAGGAAGAATACAAAAAAAAGAAGTACATATGCATCAAATAAAATTGAAGGTAATCCATTAACTTTTGAACAAGCCGACAAAGCTATTGAAAACAAAAATAGGCATTTATTAAAACCAGAACAAGAAATCAAAAATTATTATCTTGCTTTAGAAATGCTCGAAAAAAAATTAGAAAAGCAAGAACCTCTCTCTTTAAAACTTATTTTAGATGTTCAAAAACAAATTTGTGAAGGAGAGCCAAAAGAAATGATTGGATTGCGAGGCGCTATGCCTTGCGGAGTTTTGTTTGCTGTCTGGAATGATGATGGTACCCCCACATACATACCACCTGATCATAGCGAAGTTAAGGCTCTATTAAATGAACTAATTTCTTATGTAAATGATTCAGATGATCATCCAATTCTTAAAGCAGCAGTTATTCATTATCAATTAGTAACAATTCACCCGTTTGAAGATGGCAATGGTAGAACTGCTAGAATCATATCTAATTATTATTTATCTTTAAGCGGTTATGGCTTTAAAAATATTGGATCATTAGAAGAATACATGTCATACAATATTGATGAATACTATGATTCACTTCAAATGAATCTTCCTGTCTTATATTATGATGGCAGAAACAATCCTCCTCATCCTGAAATTTGGATTAATTATTTTTTAAAGATTTTCACACTTTATACTTCTAAAGTCTTATCTATTGCTTTAGATGAAACACACGCTAATGAGAATAAAAGAATGTCTCACCTATCTTTTAAAGCAAAAGCATTTTTAGAATATTTAAGAAAACATAATATTGAATTATTCACGCCTATTGAGTTGTCTAGAATAATGAATGTTACAAATAGGACAATTATTAATTGGTGTATAGAACTTTCAAATAATGGTTTTGTTGAGCCAATTATTGTAAATAAAAGGATTAGACGTTATAAAGTCTTATAAAGACATATTTTTACTAACTTTTATTATTTCAGTAAGTAGAATGAATTTATTATTATTTATTCTTCATCAAATAAACTCATCTGCTCATATGCATCATCAATGCTAGGCAAGCCTTTAACAACAAATTCAAATAAGCTAATGATTGATTCATAATCTTTAACAACACTATTGGGAATTCTTATTAATTTAATACCATATTGTTTGCATATATTTTCTTTTTCTCTATCAAGTATTGCTGTTTTTCTACTGCCAATATGTTCACCACCATCAATTTCAAAAGCAACAATTGTGTGGTATTGTCTATTTAAAAAACCGCTGCTGACTTGAACAATTACATCAAATTCTTTTTTGCCAAATAATTTTAAATCGTTATCGTTAACTTTTTTAATTGCCTTTTTAAGAGGAACATTTCTTTCAACTCTAAATTTAGAACCACGTCTATTAAAATATGGCTGCACAGTATCAAAAAAGTCTTTTTCGTTTTTAGAATCGTTTGAAAAATCATATGAAATTATCGCGTCACTTTTTGGAACTATAATCTCACCATTTTTATAAACGTAATCAGAGAGCACTTTGATATCATTTTTCTCATCCCCACTTAGTTTATCAATTGCTTCTTTATCGCCTACAAAAATGAATTTTTCTTTTGCTCTTGTGACACCAACATTAATAAGCTCATGGTTATTTTTAATCCATTCCATTGTCTTTTTAGCAGTTTTAATTGATAAGGCAGCAGACATAATAATTACTGATTTTTCTGAACCTTGCAAAGTATGGATTGTTCCTGCTCTAACATCATTTATTCCTAATTTTATTAAATTTTTGTTTATTAATGCAGCTTGATTAACAAATGGAGTAATGATTCCAGCGTCTTTATAATTATTTTCTTTAATGATTTTTGCAATCTCATTTGCTTCTTCGTTATAAGAGTTTCTTGCATTTGGATTATACATATTTTTAACATTGTAATAAATCAAATCACCAGGTTTTTCATTAAGCAATTTTAATTGATCGTCATAAAATCTTTGGTTAACAAAACTAACTATTTTTTTGCCACATCTATAGTGATATCTAAGAAGGATATTCTTTGAATTGTTATCTTTTCTTAGCATTGTCGAAAGAATGGAATTTTTAATATAGTCATATTCTTCACTTATACCATATTTTTCCATCAGATGTTCATTTACATTTTGTTCTATAACAGTGACTGGTTGTAGTTGATTTGTGTCGCCTACTAAAAGCAAATCTGCACCTCTTACAATAGGTATAAGAGATGTTGCAGTGTTACACTGCCCTGCTTCATCCATAATTACAAGATCAAATTGTGGTTTTGGACTGCCTAATTTTTCACATGAGATGTTTGTGCAAATAACAATAGGAAAAATAGATAATAGTCGTCTTAGATTAATATCGTTTCTAAGCCATTTGTTAAATCGTCTAACACCTTCACTTATATCTTTAGTTTCGATGATATCAATTAATTCTTTATATGTATCATTAAATAGTTTTTTAAATCTTAATAAAGAGGAATAATAAAGATAATTTTTAAAATTTTTATCCTCAGATGCTGATATTGCGTATTTAAGAATATCGCTATCACTGATGATTCTAGCGGTATTTAATTTATCTTGATACGCATCAATCTGACTATCTAATTTATTATTGATTTGGCTTATTGTCGTGAGCCTTCTTATTTTTTTAAGCGTTTCTATCCTATCTTTTAAATCTAATTGCCCCTCATATTCCATGATTAAATCTTTTAATTCTTTAAAATTAGATAATGATTTACTTTTACTTGCTTGAGTTAATTCTTCTTTAACTTTTAACTTTTCATGTTTAGAAACAAATTGTATTATTTCTCTTAATTTTAATATTGTTTCTTGCATTTCTATATTGTTACCTAGACGAATCATTGGGAAAATAATCTTTTCTTCTTCGTTAGCATAAGGTCTAGTTATACTTAATGAATTATCTAATTTTGTTAAAATATCTGAAACAGGATGATTATTATTAGAACATACTAAAACTGTCTTATCGTTAGCGTAAGCAGATAAAATAACATTGAATATTGTTTCTGTTTTGCCAGTGCCTGGTGGACCTTTTACATATGTAACATGATTAATCATTGAATTATAGACAACTCGAATTTGATCAATATTGATTTTATTTCTATTAAAAACAACAATATTTGCTTCTTTAGATGATTTACTTTTACTTTTGTTCCTACCAAAAAAAGCCTTAATTGGTGTTGATAATTTGCCATCTAAATCCATTTGATGAATAGTTTCAAATGTTTCATCCACACCATGTTGGTTGTTTCTTGCTAAGAAAAAAATAGTTGGGCGAGTATTTATTAATTCCCCATTACGAAAATTTTGTTCTATTAATTCGATATATTCGTTTTCGTTTTTATCATAATTTGTAGTGAAATCATCTGGATCAATATCTAAATACATTCCAAGTGTTATTTTCTTGTCTTCGTTAATAAGAAAAGATTTATTAATAGATGATTTTTGTGACATTTTAAGTGTTTTATCTTTAAAATTTAACGTTAAACCACGATATGCGACAACATATTGTTTATCATTGATATCTATTGAAAATTTATTAATTGCTAGAATTTGGTAGCGATTAATTATTTCTGCTTCATACTTAGGTTTTTTAAATACTTTCTCTAAAAGAATATTAAATTGTTTATCATCTAATCTATATTTACCACTTTCAGTTAAAACATGAGTGTCTATCCCATCTACCATTACTATTTCTTTTAAAAATGGATCATTATCTAAACGATAACAATCTGATAAATATCTTAAAATATTATTATCAAAATTTATTACCTCAAGATATTCTTCTATATTTTTGTTATTAGAAACTTTTAATAATAATTCTTTAGAAGTTTCATAATAACTTTGCTCTAATATTTGAGCAGATTTAATTCTTCCAATATATATGAAAATGTCTTTGTTTTGGCGTTCTTCTAATATATTGTTGCTTTTAAAAGCATTAAAAATATCACATATAATTATTCCTTTATCAATATCAATATCTTTTATTCCAATATAATAGTTTGTAGATTCACCATTTTTATTGGTGTATGAAACATCTAGCCATTTATTGTTTATAATAGCTTGGTATATTGAATTTTTAATAGATAGTTTCATATAAATACCTAAACGACGCCTTTAATAAAATGATAATCTTTTTTAAAAAATAATTGAAAAATAATTTATATTTAGAATTTATAAATATATATTACACTAAAAAAAGAAAATTTTTAAATAAAGTAAAGTTTTTAATATTATATATTATTATATTTTTGCTGTATTATTTGGTTATTTTTTAAAACCCATTATTTAAAAACTAAAAATAAAATAGTAAAATAAATCATTAGAAATTCTAACTTACGAACTTAACTTTAATGTTTCTCCTCGTTTTGGTTGGTTCGGCCTATTTGGTGTTACGAATTTCTAAAATGAAAGGAGAATTTTTTTATGAAAACAAAATTGAAGAAGTTTTTATTGAACTTCAAACAATTTGACTGGAAGATGTACTTTGCATTATGCCTTCTAGCACTTATACCCGCCATTTATCAAACAGTAATTACTGGTTTGATTACTACTGAAACAAGCCCTGGAAATTTAGATATTATTGGGCAAATGGAATGGTTTGATCTCATTAATGAAACGATATGCGCGTTTCTAATTGTTCCAATGTATTCAATACTTAGTAAAGCCAAAAAAACAGAAAATTTTAACAAAATAGTCTTTAAATTAGGAATTATAGTAATAATGCTTTACACTTTGTTTACAATTGGGACATTTTTTTATGGGATTTATTTGGTTGAATATATGAATCCTAATGAGATTGATGTTGTGGCTGCATATCGCTATTTATCATTAGAAACAATTGCGTTTATGATAGGCATTGTATTCAGTTATGTTTCAGTTGTATTTGTTGTCATTGATAAATCTAAATATATGTATGCTTTTTTAGTTGGAAAAATTATTTTAGCATTAATATCTGATTTCATCTTAATTCCTTATTTAGGTATAGATGGTATTGCAATAGGTAATATTATTTCGAATACAACAATTGGTATTTTGGGTATTATATTTCTTATTTATGGTAAATATATAAAAATAGATAAATTTAATAAGGAAGACAAAACTTATTTTAAAACCTGGGCAAAAATAGGACTATTTGCAGGAGGCCAGCAGTTTCTAGACAACATTATCTATGCTTTAATGATAGTTAGAATGGTTAATGCAGTATCTGAATCGGGTAACTATTGGGTATCTAATAATTTTATTTGGGGATGGTTATTAATCCCTGTTACATGCTTAAATGAGATAATTAGAAAAGACGCAGGACAAGATGGCTATAATCTCAAACAATCAAATTATTATTCTATTACAATATTTGTACTTCTTATATGGTTTGCATTAATACCTACATATCAATGGTTTTTTAAAGATATTGAAAAGCTTGATAATCCACAAGTAATTTTTGAAATAGTTATAAAAAATCTAGGATTTTATGTGGCTTATGCATTCTCTCAAATCCCAGATGCAATATTTGTTGGTTTAGGAAAGACAAAATATAACGCTATCAATTCGTTAATTTGTAATATTGTTTATTATGGTATTTGGTTTATTGTATATCAAACCGCAGCAATTACTATGAATATGGATATGATAATTATTATGTTTGGCTGCGGAAACATTGTTCATTGGTGCGTTTCTCTTATAGAGGAAAAGATATTTCTGCGTATAGAATTAAAGAAAAAGCCGATTGTTATGGCAAAACAATAAATAATATGCAAGGCGCTGTTATAGGAGAGACAGTGGTTTTTTAAATTTAAAGCAGAATTTTATTTACTGAAATTAAAAAAACAGTGCAAAACCTTATTTTTTTTATTAATTTTGCGCTGTTTTGATATTTTTTATAATGATTATCTATATATGACTTTTAATAAATGATTCTATTTTATCAAAAGGAATTTTATCATGATTAACACCGCCATCATATAAATCTGTATGTGTCGCTTCATCAACAATATAAAGTTCTTTATTGTCGCCTTTTAATAATTTAAATGTATCTTCACTCATATATCTTGAATGTGCTTTACTACCATGTATTAAAAGAACTGCACTTCTTATCTCGCCTGCGTAAGTAAATAATCGATTATTTAATAAAGAAGTACTAGCAGTAATCGCCCATCCGTTATTTGAATTTAATGAACGTGGATGATAGGCACGATTTTTATAATAAACAGCGTATTCATGAACAAAATCAGGAACATCTTTTAAATTAGGATCAACTACTCCACCCGCTAATTGGTAGGATTGATTTTTAAAATCTATCGTTCTTTGATTATTAATATTTACCCTTAATTGATGTCGCGATTCTTCATTGTTAGCGTTATCAAAATATCCATTAGCGGTCACTCTAGACATATCATACATCGTAATTGCTATAGTGGCTTTAATTCTTGTATCGATACAAGCAGTTTGTAATGCCATACCGCCCCAACCACATATACCAATAATCGATATTTTATTAGAATCAACATTATCTAAATTAGATAAATAGTCAACAGCAGTTTGAAAATCTTCTACATTGATATCAATTGAATTCATATATCGAGGAAATCCACCAGATTCACCTGTAAATGATGGATCAAACGCAATTGTTAAAAACCCTCTTGAAGCCATTTCTTGAGCGTATAGACCAGAATGTTGCTCTTTAACCGCTCCAAAAGCGCCAGCACATGCTATTGCAGGTAATTTTTTATCACAATTTTTAGGCCAAAACATATCTGCCACTAAATCAATGCCAAAGTGATTTTTAAATGTTACTTTTTTATGATTTACTCTTTCATTTTTTGGATAACATTTGTCCCACGTGTTTGCTAATTCCATTCTTCCCCTCCTATAAATTAATTAAATCTTCTTTTGTATAATTATTTAATTTTTTACCTTCTATAATTTCACAACTAGAAGGTACGCTTACTCTTAAATCTTTTATTACATTACCAAACGAAGAACCACCTGAAGTAATAAATAAGACTACTTTTTTGTTTGAAAAATCATATGATTCTAAAAATGTATTAATAATTGTAGGAGCTGTATACCACCATACTGGATATCCTATATAAATAACATCATAATCTTCAATATGGGCATCATGATTTGCTAATTGTGGTCTAGAGCTTTTATCTTTCATCTCTACAGTGCTTCTAGAATTTTTATCCATCCAATTTAGATCAGCGTCACTATAAGGTATTTTTGGAGCGATTTCATATAAGTCTGCTCCTTTTGCTTTAGCAAGTTCCTCTGCTAGTTTTTTTGTATTGCCAGTAACTGAAAAATACGCTACTAAAATATTAGATTCACTAGTGCTTACGCTGTTAGTTGTTTGGCTACTGTTACTTAAATTATTGTTACATCCAGCAAGTAAAATTAAAGATAATAACAACAAAGAAAATCTCTTTTTCATTTTGCTTTTTCTGGTAATTTATCTACATCTAGTGTAGGTTTTTTATTAATCCAATCTTTAACAGCGTTTTCACTACCAGCCTCAATAGCCTTTTCATAATATGCCTTTTTAAAATCAATTTGTTTTTTATAATATTTGAGCTGATTTATTTGATTTTTAATGTTTTCTTCTTGTTCTAGAATTAGTTCATATCTTTCTTTTAAGGTTTTGTCACCTTCAAGAACTAAATCAACGTATTTTTTAATCTTTTTAATAGGCATATTAATGTTTTTTAAGCAATTTAAAAGTCTTAGCCAAGGAAAATCTTTTTCTTCAAAAATACGAACGCCATTTACTCTTTTAACATTAGGAAATAAACCTTCTTTATCCCAATATCTAATTGTATAAACAGAAACATTCATCATTTTTGCAATATCACTTATCGTATGAGACATATTAATCACTTCCTTTCAAAAATAAGATGAACCGCCCCATCTAAGAGCGGTTTAGCTGACTTATAAACATATTTATAATTCTTAAAATCAGCTAGTTCTGCATAACCTTTTAACTCGTGATTTCCTTCAATATAAGGTGCTATCACTAATGACAATTCATCAAGTAAACCTAAAGCATGAAAAGCACCATTTATTTGCGCTCCACCACACAAAATAAGATTATCAATATTAAATAATGTTTTTAATTTTCTTAAGGCAAGTAATAAATCAAGATCATCGTCACCCGCGATAATGTAGGAAATTCCTATGTTTTTAAGATGCGCTAAATAAGATTTTGTTACTTGTTTTGTTAAAACTTCGACCACAAGTGCAGTTTTTCCACCATAATTAACCTTATTTACATTCCAATTACACTTCCCTTTTCTATCAAAAATAACCCAATAATAATCACTTTTAATGACATTATCAGAATAATCTATTTGATGTGTATCATACTTACTATAATCGATGTTTTCATGCGCAAAATACATTTCAGCGGTGTTTCTACCATTTGCGTTAGCGTTACCCATTTGCCATATAGTTTTATCATAATATTCGCCTGATATATCACATCCGCTTTCATCCATATAATGTCCATCTATTTTTCCATCTATAGATAGATACATATGGCATATTACTTTACTTCTATCCATTTAATCACCTCCGATTTTATTTAAAACCTTAGACCTAACTCTAAGTCAAGTCGTTTTTCTAATTATTTTAAAATTTTATTTAAAGATTTAAAATTCGGTGTCTAAGAAAGTGTTTAAAAAATATATAAAAGTGATATAATAATGTTAATCATTTAACTACAAAAAAATAAAAAATGGTTAAATGATAAACAAAAATGTAAAACCTTTAACCTATGAATGACAACAACAAAATAAACAAAAGTGATAGTAATCTAATACTGTTTGAAATCGAAAAAACACTTTTTTACTCACGTCAAATATTGTCTATCTACCCTAGATTATCGCCAGTATTGACAAATAGTTGCTTTGAAGATGAAATTCATTACATTTTCTATAACTTCGGGTTTACAACATATAACAAGGAATCAGCTTTGGATTTTCAACGCAAAATAGAAAATAAACGCCTTTTAGAAGGAATTAAAAAATGCCTAGAATATGTGAATAGTTCAAACAAAAACATCGTTTTAGACATAAATTTGATCAAAAAATTTCACCAAATTTTACTTTCTAATACAAATTATTTAAATATTGGCGAATTTAGAAATTCTGATTCGTTAGTTATTAATATGTCTTCAACCAAAATTAAATCTATATTGCATGAGCAAGCGCATCTAAGTTTAGAAAAACAAGCTAATGATTTGATAGAAGATTTTAATCAAAATTTAGTTAACAAAAAGCAGAATATTCTTATTAAAATTTTAGAATTAATTTTTAGATTATGTAAACTAGAATTATTTGAGAATTTTAATGCTTTAGTTATATATTTTTTGTTTCTTTATCTTTTTAAAAACTATGTCAGTGATTTGATTATGTATGAGAGCCTACAGAAATCAATTTATTTGAATAAAACTAAATATTTCGGTGCATTATATGCAAAAAATGCAAGTTTTAATATAGATAATTTAATAGATATTTCTTTGAATATTTTATATGATAATTTTGCAAATTTTCGCTTAAGATATAATATTTGCAACGGAAAGAAAATGTTAAAAAATGATCGGATAAAAAATTGTTTTTATATTACAAATGATTCGTTAAATAAAAAAGATATTCAAACATTATGGCCCGATATTTCTTATAATGCGATAGAGGCGGAACTGTCTTTGCTTTTAAAAGATAAAATAATTTCAAAATCAGGAGTTACTAATGGTGTATCTTATACTTTGACTTTAAAATAAATTTATAAATTTTAATTAGTAGACAATGGCTCGGGAGGGTTTATGAAAAAAGAAACGATTAAAAGGATTAAAAAATTTTCTAAAGATAGAGATTGGGCTAAGTTCCATACTCCTAGTAATTTAGCAAAAAGTATTAGTATTGAGGCAAATGAGTTATTAGAATGCTTTCAATGGTCAGAAAATGACTACAACATTGAACATGTTAAAGAAGAATTAGCGGATGTATTAATTTATTGTTATGATTTATTAGAGAAATTAAACTTAAATGAAGATGAAATAATTAATACAAAAATGGATAAAAACGAAATTAAATATCCTGTTGATAAATGCAAAGGTAATGCAAGAAAGTACGATGAATTATGATAATTTATAGCGGTAACAAAAAACAATTTAATGACGCGGTCGTTAATAACCAAATAATCAATGAAATCGAGCTCTGTTTTGCTAAAAATGGTATTAGACATGAAAATTTAAGGGAAGAAAACGCCTGGCGGAACTCTTTAAATTTTATGAGAAATGTTTTAGACGATACTAATATTCCTAATGATGTTAATATCGCAATTGAATATCAAATTCCTCAAACAAGCAAACGAGTTGATTTTATGATCGCTGGCTGTGGAAGTAATGATACTGATAATGTTGTTATAATTGAATTAAAGCAGTGGTCTAATGTTTCCGCTATAAATAATGATGGAAATGATAATACAATTAAATGTGACTTATTAGGTGGAAGAATTGTCGCACATCCTTCCTATCAAGCCTATTCTTATAAAACTTGTATTAAAAATTATTGTGAATATGTTAGTAAAGAAAATATTGAATTATATCCATGCGCTTATTTACACAATCTTAATGAGAGATATAGAAGCGAAATTAGTAATAAAAAATATCAACAATGGCTTGATGAAGCACCAGTATTTTTAGAACAGGACACCATTAATCTTAGAAACTTTATTAAAAAATATATCAAAGCAAAATCTAAAAATGGTGATATTTTATATAAAATTGATCACGGAAAAATAAAACCACAAAAAGCATTGCAGGATTCAATTCATTCTATGATAAAAGGCAACAAAGAATTTTTATTACTTGATGATCAAATTGTTGCTTATGATAAATCATTAGAGATAATAAAATTAGCAATAAGAACAAATAAAAAACATACTATTATCATTCAAGGTGGGCCAGGTACTGGAAAGTCGGTGCTAGCAATTAATTTATTGGCTAATTTAATCACTAATTATGGTTATATGGCTTTATATGTAACTAAAAATGCTGCTCCTAGAAACTGTTATCATTCATTGCTTGCCAAAAGCTCTATGGCCAAAGCTGATATAGAACATTTATTTCCTAGTGCGCATAAATTGTCAGAATTTCAAAAAAATGATATACAAATTGGATTATTTGATGAAGCTCATCGTTTACAAGAACACGCTTATATGTATAAAGGCGATAGCATGTTAGAAGACGCTATTGATAAATCGTTAGTGTCTATCTTTTTTATAGATGAGAATCAAATAGTAACAACTAAAGATAAAGGAACAATAAATAAAATTATTGAAGTTGCTAATAAGTTTAATAGTGAAGTACATTATGATGACGAATTAAAGCTTACTGCACAATTTAGATGTAATGGTTCTGATGAATATATTGCATTTTTAAATAATCTTTTAGAAATAGAAAACACTGCAAATCTCAAATTAAATACCAAAGATTTTAATTTTAAAGTCTATGATGATATCTTAAAAATGCGTGAGGATTTAAGAATTTTAAATAATATAAACAATAAAGCGCGTTTAGTGGCAGGGTATTGTTACGATTGGAATTCAAAAAAAGATCCTAATGCTTTTGATATCATTCTTGATAATGGTAGATTTAAAGCAAAATGGAATTTATCAAATGATAAAATATGGGCTATTAATGAAAATTCATTTGATGAAGTTGGCTGTATACATACATGTCAAGGCTTAGAATTTGACTATGTTGGAGTAATTATCGGAAAAGACCTTTGCTATAAAAATGGTCATATTGTTGTTAATAGGGACGCTATTTCTAAAGATGACAAATCATCAGGCGTTAGAAATAAAACTACATCAGATGAACTTGCAAAACAAATTATAAAAAATACATATAAAGTATTACTTACAAGAGGACAAAAAGGATGTTTTGTTTATTGTGAAGATAAAAATTTAGCTGATTATATCAAGTCAAAACTAATTAATGATTAAAAAATATATTGATAGGGAATTATTAATGAATTTGTTTTAATTTATCGATAATTATTTCTACAGTTTGATCAATATCAGCGCTACATTTATGCAAAATATAGTCTTTTATAAACATATCTAAAATACCTGCACGAGCAAGATAAATATATCTTAACTCATATGTAGTAATTACTTTTGAAACAAGCAATTCGTTTATATACGCAGGAGCGTGCATCTTTTCAAACAACATATAAAAATTTTCTCTTAAAACTTTACTAAAAAATTTTTTATTAGCGTTAACATTTGTTAACATTTTTTTAAGCAACAATTTAGCTTTATTTACATCATCTAATTTAACTATTACATATAAATTATTACCTAGTGTTACTTGTAAACTATCAACTATAGAATTAAATAATTGATCAATGCTATCAAAATAACGATAAAATGTCGCTCTTGCTACACCAGCTTTATTTATTACATCTGTAACATTTATTTTTGGAAGAGGCTTCTTGCATAATAAGAATAGAAACGCCTCTTTTATATAACCTTTGCTCTTGTTTTCCTTTTCTAACATTTTAATAACCTCTTTAAATGAGACAAGTGTATCAAAAGAATGTTTTAATGGCAAGAAAAACAAACAAAATATTTTGGTTTTGCGATAAAATTAAAATAAATTAAGCGGTTTTAATCTGCTAGAGTGCCCATTGGATCCCATGGTGCATATTCTTTAGGTTCTTGTTTTAATGCAGATAGTTGTTCATCATTAAAATACTTTTCTAAAATGACGGCTTGGTAAACAAAACGATTAAAGAAATCATCTGACATGATGTAATAACCTTTATTTCCAACATCTTCTCCCCAAGAATTTTCTATTTTCCATTTTGTTGGTTTATCATTAACTAGATTTACTCCTGTGATAACCATTGCATGATTCATCGCGCTGGCAAAAAAGTCTAGCATATCTGCTTTATCAAATTTGATATCTAATCCAAATGTTGATACATAATCATAACTATTGCTATCCCATACACCAGTATCTCTATCTCTATAAAAACTAACATCAGAACCAAACCATACAGGTTTATTATCTTTTAGTTGTTTAATAATTAGTTGTTTCATATCTTCCATTGAAAGATTTAGATGGGTCACCTTTTTACCTTCGATAACATTACCTAAATATTTGATTGTGTATGTTTTAAGATAAGGTTTATCTTTAGTTGGTGAATTAGTAATTGAATGATATTTATCAATTTCTTCTCCAATATATGTATTAAAAAATTGTAGTGGTGTTAAATCTTTGACTAAGTGATATTTATTTTCTTTATCAACATATTCTAAATCAAATTTATTTGGGACAACACCAAAACAATTGACTAATAGATTGTATAATTTAGAAAGGGTCTCGTTTCTTAAAGCTATGATTTCATCATATTTACTTTCTTTATATAATTTTGAAGCCTGGCTAGCAAAATTTCTAATCGCTGAATTAATCAATTGATTAGAACTTGCAGTAGCGCTTGATTGACTTGTTTCCATCATGGCTGATTTTGGAACTATACCATATTTTTTAACTAAATTAGCAAACATATCCCATTGACCGCCATCACTGACAGCGTTTGTTAAAAGATGCATTAAAACACGATCATCATGTTCTTTATCTAATAATTCCATTATTGCAGTCATGGTAAAATTGATTTTTTCTAATTTGTCAAAAAATGCAACATAATTTTGTGATAATTCAAAAAATTCAACATTTATTTTTTCGCCAATTATTTCTCTTAATATATTTAAACCTGCAAAAATCCAACAACGGCCAGATTGTTTTTGATTACATACTCGCATTGTTTTTATATCGATAGAGAATTTGTTTTCTATTTCATTGTTATTTTCATTAACATAAATAATGTCTAACAATTTTGATTTTGATAAAGCGTGTCTTATCACATCGTTTTTCTTATCGTCTTTATAATTTTTGTTTAATTCTGATAATGTTTCTTTATCTAATGGATAATCTTTCATATTGAATTTACTCATAATTTTTACCTCCAATGTTATCTAAACATATTATACTTACAGTGTTAAAAAATAAATAAATATGATAATATTTTTTTATGGAAAAGAAAAATTTTATTTTAGGTTTAATGTCATTTAATAAATTAGATTTAAATCACGCTGAAGAATTATTTTTACATGCCTACAGCAAAGGAGTTAGGTATTTTGATTTAGCAGATATTTATGGTGAAGGGCAATGTGAAAAAACATTTGGAGAAGTTTTAGCTAGACATCAAGATTTAAGAAATAATATCATTATTCAGACTAAATGTGGTATTAGGGAAGGGTATTATGATTTTAGCTATTCTCATATTGTTAATAGTGTTAAAAATTCTTTAAAAAGATTATCTACTAATTACATCGATGTATTATTGTTTCATCGCCCTGACATTTTATGCGACTTTGATGAATTTAAAAAAGCTTTAATATATTTAAAAGAAAATGGTCTAGTTAGATCTTTTGGTGTTTCAAATATGAATAGTGCTTATATTAAGCTATTAAAAGAAAAAACTGGTTTTGATTTTATTATTAATCAAGTCGAATTTTCAATAACATCAACCCAATTAATTGATGACATTTTAAATATGAACACTGACAATTTATTAGCGTATGATAAAAGTGGTGATGCTTTAGTTTATTGTTATCGACATAATATTGCATTACAAGCCTGGTCACCATTAAAGATATCACTTTCAAAAGGAAGTTTTATCAATAATGATTCTTATAAAGAATTAAATAAATATTTAGATGAACTTGCTAATATTTATAACACTAATAAAGTTGCAATTGCATTAAGTTTTATTTATCGCTTGCCTTTTAATATAACACCAGTTGTGGGTGTATCTTCCATTAAACATTTAGACGAATGTTTAGATGCTTTAAATATAAAATTAGATAAAAAGGAGTGGTATAAATTGTATTTATTAGGAGGGCATATTTTACCTTAATTTTGTAAAAATAAGCCTGATTTAAAGAGATTTAATTTAAATTAGCCATTAATTTTAAGTTCTTGATTTAAAAATATGTGATCATTTTCATCACCATCTTTAAATTGCAAATCATATAATAATTTATAAGCACCATTTAATTTTATTAATTGTTCATGGCTTCCTTTTTCTTTAATTTGGCCATCACTTATAACGATAATTTCATCTGCATTTCTAATTGTAGATAAACGATGCGCTACAACGATAGTGGTTCTTCCTTTACACAATTCATCTAAAGCATTTTGAATTAATAATTCTGTCGTATTATCTAATGCACTTGTAGCCTCATCTAAAATTAAAATAGAAGGATTTTTTAAAAATATTCTTGCTATAGATAATCTTTGTTTTTGCCCACCTGATAATTTAACACCTCTTTCACCAATTTCGGTATCAAAACCATTAGGTAAACTCATTATATATTCATATATATTTGCCTTTTTAGCAGCATCAATAAGTCTTTCTTCATCTGCATTTAAATCACCATATAATATATTGTCTTTAATTGTTCCGCCAAATAAAAATACATCTTGTTGAACAATACCAATTTGTTTTCTTAAAGATTCTAAAGTAAATTCTTTTATATTTTCACCATCAATTGTAATACTACCATCACTTACATCATAAAATCTTGGAATAAGATGACAAATTGTTGTTTTGCCTCCACCAGAAGGACCTACCAACGCTATTTTTTTACCTTGTGGGATGACAAATGAAACATCTTTTAATATTCCTCTTGATGATTTGTAATGAAAATTTACATGATCAAAAATGATTTCACCTTTCACTTTTGGACATATTTTATTTCCTTCGTGTAGATTTTCTTCTTCCTCATCCATAATTTCAACAAAACGTTTAAATCCTGTTGATCCATTTTGAAATTGTTCAACAAAATTAATTAATTGATTAATAGGAGTTATAAACATATTTACTGAGATAATAAAAGTAGAATAATCAGCAAAATCAATATAATCATAAAACAAAAATAAACCACCCGCTAAAAGAACAATGACATTAAAAACATCTGTTATAAATTGACTAGATGCAAAAAATTTGCCCATTGCTTTAAAAGCAGAACTTCTTGCTTTTACAAATTCTTGATTTGTTTTATCAAATTTTTCTTCTTCTTTTTCGATGTTTGTAAAAGCTTTTGTCACTCTTATACCAGATATTGATGATTCTAATTGTGAATTAACTTTAGCAATAGCGACTTTTGATTCCATCATGGCGACACGCATCTGATGTCTAAAATGACTGGTAACAAAAAATAACAAAGGTATGCAAGCAAAAATAATTAAAGCTAAAATCCATTGAATAAAGCAAAGATAAATAAAACTGGCAATTAAAGTAAATCCAGCAATAAAAATATTTTCTGGTCCATGATGCGCGATTTCAGAAATATCAAATAAATCATTTGTCATTCTTGACATAATTTTTCCTGTTTCGTGTTCGTCATAATATGTATAAGGTAGTTTTTCTAATTTATCAAACATATCTTTTCGCATTTCGGCTTGCATTCTAACACCCATGACATGACCAAAATATTGAATGTAATATCTAAGCAACATTCTAATTAAATAAATAACCAATAACGATACACCACATATGATAACTAAATCTAGTTTTTGATTAGGAATAAAATCATTGAGCATATATCTTGTAATTATTGGATATCCCATACCTATAACTGCAACTAAAAAAGCCGCACTCATATCAAGAATAAATATTTTTTTATGTGGTTTATAATATTTAACAAATCTTTTTAATAGGTTCATAAAATTACTATAATATAAAATATCTTTTTATTCAAAAAAATTAATTAAAATATTTTTAGCAAAAAAATATAGTCCTATGCTTTAATTTTTTTATATCTATTTTTAGTAGACTAATTTGTAATAACTTAAAATGACTGACTATATTATATTAAAATTAAAAAAGGAGGCATTATTTATGGATCCGTTAACTGTTGGCAAATTCCTATATCAATTAAGAATAGAAAAAAGACTTACACAGGAACAATTAGCAGATTTGTTAGAAGTAACAAATAAAAGTGTTTCAAGATGGGAATGTGGTGAAGGCTATCCTAGCATAGAAATATTAGTTAAATTATCAACGATATTTAACGTCAGTGTTGATGAAATATTAAAAGGCGAAAAAAATATACCATTACAAGAATCTTATAATGAAAATCCAAACTATAAAAACGCTAGTTTAATAGGCAACATTATTTTAAATAGTGTAAGCATCTTATTTTCTTTTCTTGGATTTATATTATTTTTAATTTTTATGTACGCTTATAATGATACAAGCATGTCAAGCATTTTACTTGGTTTATTTTTGATACCATCTCTTGTTTGTTTTATTATGGTATTAGTTAAATTTAAATATAAAAATTTATCTTATTTGACATTAATTTCATATATTTTCTTTTTTATTAATAGTGCAATATTTTTATGCGTAATTATATACGCGATGTTAGTTGGTAACAGAATTGATTTATCTATACTTAAAATCGGGTTTGAAGTTTTTGCCATAGAACTTTTTAGTGTTGCTTCAGCTTTAGTTTTATCTAGTATTTATTTGAATAAAATATTAAAACAAGAAATAAGTTTTAAAGAAATTTTAAAAGATAAATTTATCTACATTCAATCAAGCTCGATTATTTCGTATATAGCTGTTTGTATTTATATATTTATCGCGGGATTATCAAGTTACCACGAACCTGTCCTTAATATAAATGTAATTAATTACGCAGTTATTCCTTTAACTGTTGTCATAATTTTAGGTCAAATTGCATACGCTATTAGTAATTTAATTATCAAAAGAAAGAGTTATTTAACAATTACAATTATTAATTTAATCGTAAATATTTTGTTAAATTGTTCATTTTTCTTAATGTTTGCCTCTTTATATCCTCTAACGATATTAATGACATTATTTTCAATTGCAAATCTTGTTTTTAGTGCAATGGCTTATAAATATAAAAAAGAAGAAAATAATCAACTTTCAAAGGAAATTTAATTTATTTTGCAATAAAAAAAGCATATCATTTTATCTTTTGATTGAAATGTAATATCATAATAGAGGAGGTAAAATTATGTTAAACGAAAAATTATTAAATTTATTAAATCAACAAGTAAATAAGGAACTTTATTCTTCCTATTTATATTTTACAATGTCAAACCATCTTCATGAATTAAGTTTTTATGGTGCAAGCAATTGGTTTAAAAAACAAGCCAGCGAAGAATTTGAACATGCGACTAAATTAATGGACTACATTCATCAAGAAAATGGTAAAGTTCATTTAGAAGCAATTAAAGTTGAACAATTTAAATTTCAAACATTAAAAGAAGCTTTTGAAATAACTTTAAAACACGAACAATATGTTACTTCTTTAATTCATGATTTATTTGCATTAGCTAGAGAATTAAAAGATTATCGTAGCGAAGTATTCTTAACTTGGTTTGTTAATGAACAAAGTGAAGAAGAAAGTAGTGTCAACACATTATTAGAAAAAATAAATCTAATTGGAGATTGCAAAAACTTGTTATTAAAATTCGATAGTGAATTAGCAAGTAGATAAAATTAGCCATAGGTTAATGCCTATGGTTTTTTATTAAATAAAAAAGTATTTGAAAACCATATTTATTTTTAATACAATCTAAAAGACACAAGGAGGTCTTTTTATGAAGAAAAATAAATTATTAATGCTCTTACCAATATTAGCATTAACTATCAGTGGTTGCGAACCAAGTAATAATTCAAGTTCTACAACAAGCCAACCTGGTTCCACTACAACTACAGAAAGTACACCTACTGTCAGTGTTAGTAGTGTTATTAGTAAACTTCAATCTGATCCTTTAATTTTTAAAGGTGATTATTCAAGTGTTATAAGACTTCAAGCTGACAATTCTACTTTATATAGCGCTAAGTCGACTATTGAAAGTTATATTTCTCAAGAAAGATATTATTATAGTGAAATCGATTCACAAAGCGGCGAAATCTTGATGACACTTGATTATTTTGCTAATCAAGAAACTGGTAATACTGAAGCAAGATATATCAATCCATTAACTAATGAAATTATTTCTCAACAATTAATTTCAAATCAAACAGGAAAACCAGTTGTTTTCCAAACCATGTATTATAATCCATTCTTATTATTAGAACCTAATATGGGTTCATTAGTAAATAATGTCGTTTCATTTGAACTTGATTCTCTTGCAGGAAGTGAAATATTTGAAATATTAACTGGATATACAGGTGTCGCTAATAAGTTAGAAGTTACAGTTGATTTAACTAATGGTGATATAGAAAACATTGTTCTTGCTATTGAAAACATGGCAACAAGTGTTGATATTGGTCTTGGTATTCCTGTTCCAGTATATTTAGATAGTGAATTTAATTTTACTCTTGTTAGTGAAAACGATTTGCAATATTTACCTGATGTTCAACCAAGAAACTATACAAGTGATCACGATGCTTTAAAAGAAGCATTAAATCAATTAAAAGAAGGTAATTTTACCTACGATTATTATGAAATCGATTCTAATAGTCCTACTACTAAAATTAACAATATCCATATGATTGCAGATCAAAATGGAATCGTAGTTAATAATTTAAGTGGTGTTATTTTATTAGATGAAGGTGTCGCAGAATTTGAAATTGGTGAAAATAATGAATTATTAGGTTCTTCTTTACCAGATAGTGAAAGCACATTAAGCGATTACATCCCACCATTTTCTATTCTTCCTGAAATGTTTGATTTAGTAGGAGAAAATACTTACCGATTTGCAATAAATGGTATGGAATCAGCACTTATTTTAATGGAACCAGAAGTTTTAATGGGTCTTTCTAACACACCTGATCTTGGCACTTATGAAATTACCTTAAATTCTGATTCTATTTCTATTACCTATTTATATTCTTATTCATACACTGATAATTTAACTGGTGAAACTTATACCGGTAGACGTTTAATTGAAGCCACATTTAGTAATATTGGCACAAGTGTTTTCCCATACGATGCAGATAATTTAATTCCATATGTTGAACAAACAAGTTGGTCAGATGTTACTGGTTTAGAAGCTTTATTAGAAGAATATGGTATGGATTTAAATACACTTCCATGGTGGTTACCAGATCATGGTGAATGGAATATCCAACAAGATACTTTTGATGTTATCTACAGTTATTCTAATAGTGACGCTGATACATTGTTTAACCAAGCTGACAAAGCATTTAAAGATGCTGGTTGGACTTATCTTGGTATCAACGCATATAGTGAGTATTCTTATACAATTACAAGAAATAACATTAAGTATAATGTTAGCTTTGTTTGTGAAGATGGATTAATTATTATTTATTTATATTCATCTTATCAAATAACTGCATTAGATAATTATATCAGTGAACATTTTAGTGATTTATCTACTATAAATTACACAATTGAAGCTAAATTTTTAGCTACGACTAGACCAGCTTATATTGATGAAAATGGCCAACCACATGTTGAAGAGGGTAGTGAACCTACAACTTTACAAGAAGTTAGTTCTTTAGTAAAAGTTGATGGCGATGTCTTAAATTTAAATAATCAATATTTAGTCAATAACGCTGATGGAAATTTATATGTATATTCACAAAACTCTTTAACTGGTAACTATGAAGTTGATCAAATATTAGAAAATAAAACCTGGGATAGTGTGTTTTATAATCTTCATGATTTGGTAGGTGGACAAGCCTTTAGTCAAATCGAAGGAGAAGAAAATTCATTCTTAATTAATTATCTTGGAAGTGCAATCTTAGCGGGTTGTGCAGGATTTTCATTTGATAACTTAAATCCATTAGATTTCAGCGGTGTTGCTACATTAGATACTTCTAATAATACACTTACTATCGTTATTGATTTAGGATCTGGATATGGCTATTTAGATAGTGCACAAGCTGACTTATTATATGTTGAGCAAACTGTAACATTAACTATTAGCAATATTCACACAACCGAGATCGATACCTCTTTTTTAGGCTAATAGATTCTTCTATTTAACAATAATTGAAAACAGGACTAGATTGGTTCTGTTTTCTTTTTTTGCAAAAAAATAAAAAATATTTTCAATTTTAAATAAATTGTGCTAAATTTATTCCATAATTTTTTTAATAACAACAACAGGAGGACTTTTATGAAAAATAAAAAATATTTGTTATTAATTCCAGTTGTTGCTTTAGGTCTTACAGCTTGCCAAGACCCTACAACAACAACTACAACAAGTGATCCTGGATCTACTACCACAACTAGTGAACCAGATCCTACTACAACAACTGAGCCGCCTGCGCCAGTTGGACCAACAGCTGAAGAAGTATTAGCTTTACTTCAAGGTGATCTAGCCTTAAGTGGTACTTTAAGTATTACACAAACAACCACAGTTACTGGTGAAGAACCAACTACATCAACATCTACAAGCAACATTAAAACATTTGTTTCAGAGACAGAATATGTTTTAAGCGAAGTTGATGCTCAAACCGGTTCAGTTATTGCTGATGAACATTATTTTGCTGGCACTGCCGAACAAGAATTAGAAGGTGTATTGACTAGCGAAGTGTTAAATTATGATAACACTGTTGGTGTATTGCATTACACTTATAATGAAAGCGGTGACGATGTAATGTTTGTTGCCGAATACTATAATCCATTTATTTTATTAGAAGAAAGCGCAATTACTATAAGTGGAAATACTGCCACTATTGATGTAACTGAAATAGGGGCAGAAGTTATGTATATTTTAACTGGATATACCAATCCAGTTGAAACAATGACTGTTACATTAAGTGATGGCGCATTATCAAGCGTTGCATTTGATATCGCTTTTGAAGACAGTGCTGAAATTAGTGAAGGCGTTGTTATGTCTGTAAGTGGTACTGCTTCTTATGAAGCTTCATTTGTAACCGCTGCTGAAGCTGGTTCAGGTCATTTACAACCAATGGCAACTTTACCAGAACACGCAAAATTAAAAGAAGCCATCGCTAAAGTTCAAACTGGCAATTATACAATTAACACTGTTGATCATGATATCACTGATCCTACAACCGTATATGCTGATGTTACTGCTCAAATTAGTGATGATGGCGCGATATTCTATGACACACCAGAAGAAGGTGCTGCTGCATCTGATATTTCTGGATATTTAGCTGGTGGAACAGCAGAAGAGCCAACATTAACTCCTATTACTGCTGAATCTTTAGAAAGCGAACCTGTTCAAGATGGTGGATATCCTGTATTAAGTTTAAGTATGGATGATTACCGCGCACCATTTAATATTGCAGCAGAATTATTTGTTCCTACTGAAGAAGCAAATACATTTGTTGTCAGCGCTGATCTATATAATGGTTATATCGCTAACGATATCGTTAGTTATAATTATTATTCCAGTATGTATGATGGAACATATGGTGCTTATCTTGATGGTACATTAACCATTTCATTTAATGATGATTTAAGTGAAATTACTGTTTCTATTGATTATGAAGATGAATATGGTGTATCTAGAATTACAGATACAATTACTAATATTGGCACTACAACATTACCATTTACGATTGGTGATGTGGTAGTTCTTCCAACAACTTGGGATGAATTTGACCCTGATTTAGCAGGCGTATTAGATACATTTGTTGGTGATGCTGATTTAATTCCATTTGTTTATTATGAATATTGGCAATATGCTGGACAAATATCATATAACGCTATTCAAATTTTTGGCCCAATGTTTGCAACACAAGAAGAAGTGTTAGAATGGGCCAATAGTGTTTTACTTCCAGCTTTTATAGAAGATGGATGGACATTCTCTCAAGAAGAACAAACATTAACAAAAGGTAATCTTACTGTTTTACCTTATATTTATTATGATGACTATAATGGCGGCTATTGTGCTGACTTAATTATTTATAATAACGCTATTCCAATGCCAACAACATGGGAAGAAGTTGATCCAGAATTAGCTAGCGCTCTTACTACATTATTTGATGGTGAAGATGTTGTTCCATTTATGTATTCAACATGGACATTAAATCCTTGGGATTCAAATGAATATCAAGTCTTATTTGATAGTGGCACTTATACATCAAGCGAACCTCGTGATGAATTAATGGATGCTTATGTTGAAGTTTTAATTGCAGCAGGATTTACATCTACTGAAGAAGGTGTCTATACTAAAGGCAATGTTGAAATTACTTTTTCAACTGATGATTATTTTGCGCCATATTATGGATATTATTTCACTGTTACAGTTACTAATTTAGATAAAGCACCAGAACCAGTTGACGTTACTAGCGCTCTTACAACCTGGGCCGCTATTGATGAAACATATGGTACAAATATTGTTGAAGCTTTAGAAGCTATCTTTGGTGAAGGAAATGCTGATACAATTCCTGCACTTGATGTTGGTAGTGAATGGTTTGATAATACTGCAAATCAATCTTATTATGATTTTATTGCCTTCTGTACTCTTCCTGCTGGAACCCAATGGGATAGCGAAGAAGTTTATAGTGCACTTAGTGAACTTATTGATGCTAAATTAACTGAGGCAGGTTTTACAACTACTGATGGTTATGAATATGTTAAGGGTAATATTACAGTTTACTTTGATACATGGTCTCAAATAAGTTTCATGGTTAAGGTTAGTGATTCAACTGCCGAATAATTTATAATTTATTTAAAAATCTTACAATTAGAGATGCGTAAGCATCTCTTTTAATTTGTTTTAAAAAATATTTTCAATTTTAAATAAATTGTGATAAATTTATTCCATAATTTTTTTTAATAACAACAATAGGGAGGTATTTTTATGAAAAATAAAAAATATTTGTTATTAATTCCAGTTGTTGCTTTAGGTCTTACAGCATGTCAAGACCCTACAACTACTACAACAAGTGATCCTGGATCTACTACAACTACTAGTGAGCCAGATCCTACTACAACAACCACTGAGCCGCCTGCGCCAGTAATTAGTGTTGCTAGTGTCTTAGCTAAATTACAAGAATCTGATGTCGCTATAAGCGGTGTTTATGATTATTCTGTCACCACTATTATTGATGGTGAAGAATATCCACAGGTTTATTCTACTATCGATTGTTTTGTTTCTAATGAAAGATATTACAATGTAGAAACAGACATTACAACTGAGACTGTAGTATGGTCTATTGATTATTTTGCTAATCCAGAAACTGGTAATATTGAAGCAAGATATCTTGATCCGACAACAAATGAAGCCACATCTTCTGAATTATATGATCAAACAACAGGCGAACCAGTATTATTTGCTTCACAATATTATAATCCATTCCTCATGATTGAAGAATCTAGTGGTCAATTAGTAAATGACACAGTTTCTTTTGCTCTTGATGAATTAGCAGGCGGAGAACTTTGGGGCATTTTAACTGGATATGAGGGAATTGCTGAATATTTAGATGTCAAAGTTGATTTAGCAACCGGAGATTTAATTAGTGCTTCTCTTGGTATGGAACCAGTCGTGCAAGAAGGTCAATTCGAAGGTGATGAGACCGTTTATGAAATGCGTGTTGAACAAACATTTGATTTTGATTTTGTAAGTGAAAGCGAATTAAATATGCCAAGTATTGAACCACGTACAAAAACTAGCGATCATACAGCTTTAGAAGAAGCTTTTGCAAGTTTACAAGCTGGAAATTACACTGTTGATTATGTTGCAACAGATACAGAAGATCCAACTTCTGTAATTGAATACCACATTGTTGTTACACAAAGCGGTATTGAAATAGATGAATCTTATGGTGTTATTGCAACTGATGAAGGTTCTGTTGAATACGAAATTAATGCTTCTAATGAAGTAGTTGCAGCTTCAACACCTGATGCAGAAGTTGATGTATTAGATTACGCTGCACCATTTAGTATTCTACCTGAAATGTTTGATTTAGTAGGTGAAAATACTTATGTTTACGCTGTCAGTGGAACAGAAGATTTATTACCATTAACAATGCCAGAATATGTCGCGGGTTTAATTAATACACCTTATGAAGGCACTTTTACCATTACATTAAATAGTGATGACACAATTACTATGTCTTATATTTATGGTGTTGAATTCTTTGGAATGATTTTATATGAAGAAGAAGTAGAAGTAACAATTTCAAATATTGGTTCTACTGTTTTCCCACATAGTCCAGATGATTTAGTGCCATTTACTCCTGCTGATAGTTGGGAAGATATACCAGAAGCAGTGGAATTTTTAAATGAACTTGGCTTACCTGTAGAAGATTTCCCATGGTGGTTGCCTGAAGGCGCAGATACTTGGGAAGTTAGTTATTCATATTTCTATACCACAACAACTGCGACTGAAGATGAATTCTTACAACAAGCTCAAGAAGTCTATGAAGCCGCTGGTTGGGTTTACACTGGTTTAAATGACTATGATGAATATGAATTTACATATCAATTAGACGCATCAACAATTATTCCAATCGGATTAGTGTATGATGGTGGTGATGTTCAACTTTGGTTATATGATCCAGAAATTATCTACGAAGATACAGCAATTGACACCTGGTTAGAAACTAATTTTGCTAATCAAGAAGAACAAAATTATACTTTATCAGTAACACTTACTGAAAGTATTACCCCAGCTCAACTTGATGCTGATGGATATCCAAGCCTTGTCGAAGGTGCTAAACCAGTTACTACTGTCTATGAAACAACATTACAAGCAGATGGAGACGTCGCGCGTATTGTTTCTGGCAATGGCGATGAAAGATATTACACTAACGATGCAGAAGGTGGAGTATCTAATTGGACACTTGCTGATGGTACATGGTCTAGTCAAAAAGTAACTGACTATGATGGTAGCCAACTAGATTCATGGCAACAAAATGTACTTTATACCCCATATGATTTAATTGGAATGGAAGGATTTTCTGCTACAGATGATCCTAATGTAGTCGATATTAAAGACACCACCTCTGATTCATATGCGATGGATTATATAATTGGTTTAGGCAATATTTCAATTGAAGCCGCTGTTGGGGATAGCGATTTAGCATCTGGTACTGCTACTCTTGATCCAGAAACTAATACTTTAACATTTGATATTGCTATAGCTGGTGCTTACTATTATCTTGATGAAACAGAAACAACAGTGGGTTATGTTGAACAAACATTAGAAATTGTTGTTTCAAATGTTGGTACAACCGAAGTTACAGTGCCATTTACTCTTGCATAATTGCTTGTTAAGTAAAAAAATATTTAAATTTAAAGTGGTGTGTCTTAGTGATACATCACTTTTTTAAAAAAAACTTAACTTTTGCATAAATTGATTAAAATTTTAAAATGATTTTGATTTGAAATTGTTAAAATTTAAACAATATTTGTTGGTTAATTAAATTAAATGGATTTAGTTTTTTTAACCCCGCAGGATTTTACAGTTTTGCTTAATATGTAAAATAAAGACATTTAATTAAATTATGTTATTGCAAAAGAAGTTTATACATAAATCTTTAGACAATTTGTAAATATTGATATCTTTTTATAAGGAAAAGCATGAGAATTAACCCATGCTTTTTTAACCCCGCAGGATTTTACAGTTTTAACAAGTTATAATCTTATCAAGAAGATAAACCACGTCTAATTAACAGTGCCTTTTTATTGTAATAAATTCATATTATAAATATAGAATGTAAAGAAATAAAAACCAAATCCATCATCTGGATTATAAGCAACTTCGATATTAGGTAATTCTTGATGGGTATATGTTACTTCACCAATAGAATCTTCCATCAAAAATTTCCATCCATATCTATTTAATAAATTTGATACTGCATCAACGTGTTCTTGCATTTCTTCCATATCATAACAAGCCTTTTCAAAAAAGACATATCTTAAATTAGATGTACCATAAAATTGATAGTTGCTCCAACCACCTGGAATGTTATAAAACGGAATTAAATCTATTGAATAACCAATATATTCTTCAATTTCTAATGTAAATTGAGAATCAAAATTTAACCATGCTTCTCTATTGTTGTATTCAATTATTTCATAATCATCATAAGTCCAACTAGCGTTACCTAATGATGTAACAACAACTTCCACACTTCCTTCTAGTTGACCAAGAAAATTATAATTGTATCTTAAAACAATTCTTGCAAAACTTTCATCAAAATTAATTTTAAAAGATCCTTCTTCTATCATTGCATAATTATCAGTAAACATAGATTCAATACATAATTCTTTAACAAAATCATAAGCATCTAGTAGTGTATATGTTTGACTGCTTTTATTAAATAAATCCTCACTAAAATCAAAGCTAGGACGAATATTATTTATACTACCTATTAATGGTTCGCTGATACTAGTAAGAGTTTTATTTTCATCATCAATGTATGTTTGATAATAATATTGATCATCAATTTTAATATAAGCAATATTTTCTTCAGGAGTATATAAAGCAATACCATTATCTGTTACTCTCCCGTTAGCGTGAACTGGTTCATAACCTTTTGCAGTATCTGTATAAGTAAAAGAATATGATTCTTTTGCTAAGCGTGAAAATAATGTTTTTAATATTTCTGTTTCTGGATTATCAGGATAAGGAACTGAATCAATTATTCCTAAATCTTCCTTAGATTTAAATTCACCATTTAATTCAACTTTAACTGCACTTCCATCAGAATATTGCATTAATTCTGAATCTATAGAAAATGAAATTGGATTTGCTAAATTATCTAATTTAATATTTAAATTATTAGCAACAACACCATTTAAAGAAAGACCGCTGAAATCTTCTATAAATTCATCATAAGCAATGATTGTTAAATTAAAATTGTTGTCATAACTTAAATCATCAATTTTAAAATTATAAAAAGGATTAATAAAATTAGCGTCAAATAAGGCAGGCTCACCCTCTCCATTTAAAATCGTTTCTTTTTTAATTGTATTATGATTATCATAGATGTTTGTATAAATTGTGTCATCACTATCTCTAAGATAATCAGTTTTACTTGAAGATGAACTACCTTGTTTTAAACCGACGTAGTAGCGATTATCATTTTGTAATCTAACCAAATCATAATGTGTTATTTCTTGTTGGCCATCGTTTAAAGAAACAATATAATCTAATGTGGCAGAGAAAGAAAATTCATTTTGTAATGAAGTTAATATTAATTCATAATTTGGAACAACATCAATTGTAATTGAAACAACATCTTCTTCATTAAGCGGATTGATACATAAAATATCAGCGCTTCCTAATTGGTTAGCGATAACTTCATTTTGATTTAAAGTTATAATATCATTATTTTCACTAGTAAATATTGTATTTTCAATATTACTATTCAATAGTAAAGAATCACCAATAGTTATTGTATAATCATCGTCATCACTTGTAATAACTAGTTTTTCAATATTTTCTGTTTGGCAGCCTGTTAAAATTAAACCTAAAATAGGCAAAAGCAATAAATACTTCCTCATATAATCACCTCGCAAATTTTAAATATTTTAAGCAAAAGTTAATTAATTTTTACCATTGTTGAGCCTTACTAACGTAGTAAGAACCAACACCAATTAATCCTAAAGATGTAATAAATAAAATTGACATAAACATATCTTTTACATTGAACGCGCCACCATTGACAAGATCAATAATAAGACATGTAACATAGCTTGCTAAGACAAATAATCCATAAATTAAGGTAGACCAAGTAAAGACAATACCTACAATTTTATTATGAATAAATAAATAGACAAATCCACAAATCAAAATTAAAATCCAAAGCATATCAGCAATACCAATAAAATATTGCGCTACCGCATTTGCGTCATTGCCAAATGAAATACTATATTGGCCAAATATAATAAATAACAATAGACATGGCGCTAAAGCTCTAATTGTGGAAGAGCATCCTTTTGCGCCAAATAAGAAGAAACAATAAAAGCCAATAACAAGTATTAATTTAAAAATACTAACAATAAATTCTAAAACATTATCAGCAGAAATATTTGTTACAAAATCTGGACCTAATAAATATTTAATAATAAGTAATAAGCCAGCAACATAAAACAAAATATGTGCGATGCTTAACGTTGAAAATTTTCTTATAGCCATAATTTTTTACCTTCCTTATATTTAAAGATTAGCAAAGTTAATTTAAATATTAAACTTAAAAATATACATTTTTAAAAAAATGTACTAATTCAAATGATGTGAGACTAAATTAAAGCATAAAAAATAGTCCTCGCTTATAATTAAGTTATCCAATAC
>CALVRV010000010.1 GCA_944358865.1 uncultured Bacilli bacterium
GTATTGGATAACTTAATTATAAGCGAGGACTATTTTTTATGCTTTAATTTAGTCTCACATCATTTGAATTAGTACAACGATAAAATGGAGCAGGAAAATATTACTTGTTTAAAATAGTGAATATCACTATATATTGATGTTAAAAAGTTGCAAATTTAGACTCTTTTTATAAATTTAGGAAAGACAAACGTTTTAATGTAAGAAAAGCACGAGAATTAACCCATGCTTTTATAACCCCGTTTAATTTAACAGTTATAACATGTTATGGTCTATCGACCCCGATAACCTCGTTTAATTTTAGGAGCCTATTTTACAAAAGACTTTAAATCATATAATTTGGTTTGTAGCCAGGGAATGAAGGTTTTTCGTCAGATTTAAAAGTGATTTTAGATGAAATTTTGCTTTCTTTACTAATTTCTCGAACTTTTGCTAAAATTTCAGGCGTGATTTCAACGCTATTATTATTATTAACTTTCTTTTCTTTTGCCATTTTTCAAAACCTCCTTGTGTTTATATTATACCATATATAATTTTATTTTGCTTTATTTATAAATTGTTTGACAAAGACTTTTTATATTTGAAATTATTTGTATATTACTTTCAAATAATCTTTCAAACATTTTACTGTCTACTTGGCCGCTGTCACCCCATGCATTTAATGTTAATAATAAAGCGTCCAATTTACTAATGTACCTTTTTACATAATTTGACATCTCTTTAGCGTTTGATGTAACTAGATTAATTAAGCCTTTATCTACTAAATCTTGTGCAATATAGTAAAAGATTTTTTCGTCATTTGTTAATGATAATTCAATTTTAATAATTTTTTCTTTGTTTGCAATAGCGGAGTTTAAAATATCTAAAAATTTGCTTGCAAAAGTAAAAGTTTCTGCGTAATTACTATACAATTTTATAGTTTTTTCGATATTTGAATCTTTTTTATTTTTGCCGCTTTTAACTATTATTGCAAATTGGATTGCTGCTGCTAATAATCCTACCGAAAATGTTGCCGTTGCGCTTATTAAAGTATTATCATTTTCGTGAGTAAAGTAACTTGTTAAACACATCACTATTCCAACTGCACAAAAAGCAATAAGAATTATTGTAGAAATATACAATATCCACGTTTTAGTGATTTCGACTTTGAATTTTCTTTTTTCTTTGTTTGGCGTTTCTTCTTCCATAATTTATCATCCTTTATTTAAATTATGTATGTTATACATAACTATTGATCGTTTTAAACGTTATTGAAAACAATTATTGCAAGTGTAAAACGCAATAATTATTTGAAATTAAACACAAATGGTGAAACAACAATTTCACCAGATTCAATAAGTGAATAATACCAATCTATGAAATAGTAAATCTGCTGATATGTAATTGATCCGTTTCCAACCGCTAACTTGAAATATGGCCCATTAATTGCATTAAATACTTCAAGCGATACATAATCTGACCATTCTTCATAAGTAAATAATCCATATGTAGCAATAGCTAATTCTACTTGATTTTGATCGTACATCATATTATCTGTGTAATCAAATATATTATAGAATCCAGTCAACATGCTTGTTACATTCAACATATTATTAGCAACGCAATTGTAATTGCTTGCGGTAATTACGGTATATGAACATGTTTGTTTTTGCACTATATCTCCTTTAATTAGAGTAGTTTTTTCTGTTTTGCCATTGCTAACTTTAGCAAATTCATGACCTATAAATTCTTCATAGTTGCTTGGTGTTATTTCAACATATCTATTTAGTGTCAAGTCATATAAAGCATGAGTAGCTATTAATCCGATATATGAATTATCGCTGAAATATAATTCAACAACATCGTATAAAGATTCACCGTGATTAACAACAGCAAAGATAGGTTGATATTCGTATTCACCTGTATAGTGGTTAAATGATAATAACAAATCATTTTCTGTTAAATCTTCAACTGCTTTTTCGCCGCTCATGGTATTTATAATGGTGCCTTCTTCAAAGCAGCCACCAGAGGCTGACCAATCCAAAGTTGCATATGCAATCGGTGTTGCGTGAGCTTCGTCGCTTTTTTTATTATACAATGTTACTGTCATTGTTCCACTCAAATTATTATGCGGTCTAATATATAAAGTGGTTTTCAATACATTTTGTAATTCTAAAGTATCCTCATTTCTATCATTTTTAAAGTAAGCTGTGTATGTCCATCCATCATTAGCTGGTTCGTTATCTGAAATTTTCCAAACAATATCAAAGACATCACCTACGTTTTCTCCATCTTTAAGGTAATCACTAGTGATATTTAAGCTTATTGTTTGTTCTAGAGGATCTGGATCGTTTCTTCCGCCTCCAGTTTTTGTAACTTCTGTTATTTCTTCTCCGTTTTCATCAACTAATTTTAATGTTGTAGTGGGCCCATATGAAGATAATACTATAGAATTTGAGACAACACTCTTATCTAATTTGTTAGTTATATTTATAGTAACTGTAGCGGTATAACTTCCATTATCAATATCGCACTTATCAATAGAGATATTTTTAATTAATGGATTATCTGTATCAGTTAATTTTATTTCGTTAGTGTTGATATCATCCCAACTAACAGTATAATCTCTCGCTGCTTCAGGATTTATAGTAGCTATAATTTGATCTTCAAATTTGCTCCATCTTGTTTCTGTTTTGCCGGATGCAGTTTTCAAAGTAACGCCCGTTACTTTATCAACAACTAAAGCAGTATCATTAAAATAATCTAATCTGTCTTCGCTTATATATTTATAACCGCTTTCGATGTTTGTTTTGTTACCTTTCGAATTAAAATCAGTTTGAGCATTTAAAGAAATATTCTTACTTGTTGTTGTTTTAAATGCGCTTCCAACAATACTTTTTATGTCATCATCAAACGGTTTATCGCCTTTCATAAAGTCCGCTAAATTATTAAATGCAGTGATCGCATCCCCACTGTTTATTAAATCCCCAAGACTCATGCTACCGCCTTCAGATTCTGTAGTAGAAGCGTTTACGCTAGATAAATAATCCACGCTAATAATAGAAGGGGTATAATTTGACGAATTTTCAATCGAACTTTGATTTAATGTAATATAGCCACCAAAAGAAGCGCCTGCTGCAATGTTTAAAGTTGAATAATTTAATTCAACAACAGAATCTTGCTGTGTATTATAAGTTTTTGTTGTTTCAGTCCAAGATGTATTATTATATGCCATGACAGAGTTTATTAAATCTATTTGACAATTTGTAAATCTTACTTGTGCTCCAGGCAACAACTTAACCATATTCGAAATTGTTACATCTCCGTTATAAAAATTAACATTCATTTGCCACGGAATAGGAAAATAAATATTTTGCGTCGATATCGGAACAATTTGTTCAAAAATTGAAACGTTCAATGTTAAGTATCCAATGTTGATATCACCATATGCTTTGATAGTGGTAGTTGCTAAACCATCAGCACTTACTGCGGTCTTTGAAATATTGTTAGTATTACCAATATTATAACTTTTTCCACCAATCGTTATTGGTGATCTATTCGATGGATTGTATTTTGTAATTACTATTGAATTTGCAGTTGTTTTTAAGATATTTGTATCAGAATTACCAACAACATCCACAAAACACACATTTTGTTGTGGATAAAATCTTAAATCCTCCTCATATATACCTTTTAATTTAAGCGCCTCTTTTATAAGACCTCCCATAAAACCAGCGTTATCGAGTGTTTGATTCAAATCCTGATATCCGGTATATAGGTCTGCACGAGCTTTAATCGCTCCCGAATTTTGCGTTGTTATAGTTGAATGAATGTTAGGCATGTCATATTGTGAAAACGGGCATTCATTACCTTGAGCGTATATAGCAATAGTCGCTGTTCCGCCACCATAATCATAAACGACAAAAGGAACATAAATTGTTCCATTATTTATTATTTGCGTATAGTTTAATGCCTCGTTAACATTATTTGCTTCTTTTATATAACCCCTGACATCTAAAATGCCACCGGCATCAACACTAATTTTTGCTCCGTTTAGCAATATGACTTGTGAATAATACCCGCTAGTATGCCCATTTAAATCCGTTCCCGGTTTTCCTAACTGACCATAAATAACCATTTGGCTATTATTTGATATTGTTAATTTAACGTTTTCATCAATTATGAGAGTGGATGAAATTTTGCTAGTAGAACCATTAGCATCAGCAAAATTAGATAACGCACTATCATATTCTGCTAAGGTTTTGTAAGGTTCTTCCTTGGGATAATTATTGCCTCCAGACGTATACAAATATTTTGCAACATATAATCCATCTTCACCTTTTCTAATTTCTGTCATTTCTGGAGCGTCTAATTTTACACGAGTATTATTTCCATCAAGAGTAGTGGAATAATCAGTAGTATAAGGCATTAATAAATCAACACCTGATTGCAAGGTTGTATCGTTATTGATATAGACAGTTTTGTTAGGAATTACTATAACTGTAGCATTACTAGCAGTTCCTTTTCTTACATATTCATTAGCGTCTTTTATTGCACCTTCTAATGAACTATAATAATATCCAGTTTCATCAATATAACAAACAGAATTATCTTCTCTAATGTTGCTTGGTCCACCATTTATAGTGGGGCTTGTAATTATCCATGTTGCAGAGCCACTTACTGCTAGTGATAAAGAAAGTAAACCAAATAATATAGCAAAACTAGTTTTTTTATGCTTCATATTATTTAATTACCTCCTTTTTGAGAAATTGTTGCACTTACATTAAAAGAAAATGGGGAAGTTACAGGAGCAATCCAATTATAAAAACTTGTATAATTATCTCTATTATGGAATGTTGTGTAATATCTTAAATGAAAATACATTTCTTCATTAGCGTTTAAATCTAAATCAGTTTTAAACCCAATAAAAGCACTTCCATTTGTTAAAGATTGGCCAACAGTATTAACTGTAGTAGCGTTATCACCACTTGCAGTTAAATCATTTTGATCAGTTGTATAAGTAATGTCAGCGCCTTTTCTTTCAAAATTAACATCTAAAAAGTAAGTATAATCAGTAATATTGTTTTGTCCTATTTTAATTTGAAAATCTGCTTCATAATTATTGATGGTTTGTTTTGAAACGACATGAAAATATAAATCAAAATAGCATGTAAAATTATAAATTTGATATGTTTCCCCACTATCTAGTGTACCTTCATGGATAAAACCGCGTTCATTATAATCACTAATTTTATAATTGTATACTTGGAATCCTTCTCTTACGTTAGTCAAATTAATTTCAATAATATTAGCTATATCGATTTTGCCTTGCAAAGATTCATCATTACCACCATAAATATTAAAACTAGCAAATCCCGCACTAAAAAGAGATAGACTAGTAAATATTAGTCCTGCATAGAATAGTCTTTTAGCTGTGCGATACTTGCTTCTTTTCATAGTTGCTAAATTATAATATATAAATATATATTATTCAACAATACTCCATCTTGCGTACAAAATTATGTCGCTATAAACAGGGGTATTATTAGTAAATTGTCCTACTGTTGGATTATATTCATTACTAGTATACCAACCCATAAATTCATAATTATCACGAATAGCGCTTGGTAAAACATAGCCAAGATTATTTAAACTTGAACCATTTGGAATTTCATATTGGTTATTACCAATTAATTTTGCACTTGCATCACTAGATGCATTTAAGTCAAAACTAACTTTATGAGTCACCTTATTAGTGTTGTCTAAACTAATAATTAATTCCCATCTATTATTCGTGTAACGATATATTGAATATGAAGATATATTAAAATAATAATCACCCTCACTACCAATAACATTATTATCATTAGGATTACCTTGTCCAGATTGCCATCCTCTTGGCACGACTAAGGTATGATCTTTAATATCAAGTGTCCCATCTTGATTTCTATATGTAACAGTGATGGTAAAAGTTACATCATTTTTAAAAACATTAATTGATTGAATACCAGCACCTTCTTTTCCATCTGGTAGTGGTGGAATAATAATAGTGGATGTTGTTTGATTACTATATTGAATTGTTAATATTACTGTATCATCCTCATTTACAATAGATGTAACACCAATAATTGATACACCATCATCGCCAGTTAATCCTTTTTGAATGTTAAATGATAATACTTCATTATTACTTAAAATAATATTAACAGTGTTTGAACCATCACTATTTTTGGTCTCGTTTATTGATAATATATAGACACCTTCTTCAATAGAAAATGTGATTGGATCAATATTTTCATCTGTATAAGTAATTGTAATATCAATTTCACTATTAAATTCATCTTTAACCTGGGTAATACTTTCAATCCCATTTCCTAATTTACCTTGGTTTACAATAAATACCATTGGTTCTTGTTTAGGATCATCAAAAGTAATTGTTAATTGTAAATTACCATCTTCTAATTGTTCACAAGTAAAAGAATTAATTAAAGTATTTGTATCATTTGTTTTAAAAAACGAACAAGAAGTAAGACTAATAAGAGGTAATGACACAACACTTATTAGACCAAGAAGAAATTTATGCCATTTTCTTAGCATTTTTAAATAGCCTCCCAATGTGCATATAAGATCATATCTTGATAAATTGGTGTCGTATCAGTAAACATACCAATTGTCGGATTATCATAAGTAGGGGAAGTATACCAACCCATAAATTCATAATTATCACGACTCGCTAGAGGCATCTTATAATCTAAACAAGCAAAATATCTACCATTAGGAATATTTTCAAACGCTGTTTGGACTAAAGAATCATCTTGTGATATAAATTTAGCGCTTTCATCGCCTTCAGCGTTTAAATTAAATGAGACACTATGAGTGTCGGTCAAACCAGAATTATCTAAATCGGCAATTAAAACCCATCTACCATTACTATATTTATATATAGTGTAATTAGATTCGTTAAAATATAAATCACCTTCCACACCACTTATATTAGGCGCACCACTTCCACTATACCATGAAGCAGGAACAGGGAATTGCACTGTTGTTCTTGTTTCTTCTACACCATTAAATAAAGTAAATGTAATTTGATACATTCCATCTTCTTGTGTAAAAGTAATGCTTTCTAAATTGTTTCCATTCGCCCCATTACTAGGTGCAGGAATTCGAATAATTGATGGTTCTTGTTCTGGATCAGAATAAGTAATAGTTAAAACAATATCTCCTGTTTCTTCATCAATTGTAGAAGTAACACCGCTAATGGATGTACCATCTTTTCCTGGATCACCTTTTGGAATATCAAATGTTAATGTTTCGCCATTACTTAATTTAATTTGTAAAGTAGAATTACCATCTTCATCAATTAAAATATTACCTTCATCATCTAATAGTTGTTCAATTGAAGAAATGCTAATGCCATTTGCAATATCAAAGCTAACAGGATCCATATTATCATCAGTGTAAGTGATTGTTACTGTTGTATATGTACCATCATCACTTAATTCTTGTTGAATTGATTCGATTCCATTACCAGTTTCACCTTGAGGAATTGTTACTGATACAGGTTCATGACTATCGTCAGTAAAAGTAATAGTTAATCGAATATTGCCATCACTTAATGTTGTAGCAATAATATCTTCAATCATAACAACATCGCTTTTAAAGAACCCACCTGTACATGAAGTTAAACTAATAAGTGGCAAACTAAATAGTGACAGTGTCATCAAGCATAATTTCTTTATTTTATTCATCTTATTATAATTCCTCCTTAGCGTTGTTAATTAAATCATTGATATTTGGTGTTTCACCATATAAATAACCTTGCTTATAACCCATTACTTTAAATGGTGAAAATCCAATTGCTATTGGTACACATCTAGCCAAGACATTTAATATCATTTCACCAGAAGAAGTGACAGGTTTAGTTAAAGAATAAGTAGTGATATCAATATCTTGTGGTGATGAAAGATATTCCTTACCAACACTATTATCGATAACACTAGATAAATTTAGACCTCCGCCATAATAAACAATCGGAGTGTTAACATATAATTTAACACTAGAAGATTCTTCATCTAAGATTTGATGTCCTATACCCATATTCATAGCCTCTTCTTTAAGTATCTTACGATATGGGAATATCGAGTCAACATTGACTTCAACACCTTCAAAAATATCTCCTAATTGACCATCTTCACCTTCAAACATACGAGAGATGTTTTCTTTAATAATAGAAGAAACATCTAATGAATCAACTTCTTTATAATCATAAAATTTAGTATTACCTGATAAAGTTACTTGGCTTGGATAATTCACACCAGATATATGTTCCATATTAAGCATAGGCACCATTGATTGTAATACTTGATTAATTAAAGTAGGTAAAGAATTATAAACATACGCACCATTAAACATTGTTTCTAAAGAAATAGAAGCAATTCCACTTTGATAGAAGTATGTATCATTAACATTTACTGTTGTCTTATATATTGGATTATTGTCTTGGTCAACAATTTTACTTATTGGTGACAAGACATTTTGCATTGCTTCTAAAGCTTTTAAAACATTATCTAAAGAAACACTTCCAAGTATATCTGTTCCATAGGCAGCCATATTCATTAAAATATTATCTGCAATAGAAAGATTTTCAAAATCCATTCCATCACTAGATTTAGCAAAAAATTCATTTGTAGGAATATTTAATGATTGGCCATTAATATCATAGACACTAACATTTTGTGTGTGATCAATTTCTTCATATTCATTCGTGCCTACTGATAATAAGAATTGTCTAGCGTTAGTTAATAAAGAATTATCTAATAAGAAATTTTCACTAGAATACACTCTAACATTATTTTTCGCATTTCTTATTTGACTATTTTTGATTGTAATATTATCGCCAAAAACATCAATACCAGTACCGACTGTATTTAAATTGTTTAAATTATTGCCAAAATCTGCATTACGCATATTTATATCATTTAATGTGATATTATTACCATCAACATAAATTAAACTATTATCTTGACCATATGCTTCTATTAGTAATGTCGCATCATTATTATGGTCGCCTAACGTGACAAATGGTAGGGGTCCTCTAAATAAATCATCACTTCCTAAAATAGGAATTGTTACACCATCACTAGAAACACTAGTTAATGTAGGATAAGTTAAATTATGGCCATTAATAATAAAACCATTGCCATAAAAATCTTTTTGAATGTGGATACCAGATATAACTAAATTAGAGATTTTATCTTGATTTACCGCGTTCCATTCTTCAATAAATTTATCATTGTAAGTCGTTTCAAAACGATATACTTCCTCATCAAAATTTAGTTCTTGTTCTTCAAAATCAAAATTACCAAATAATTTAGTATCTTCATTTAAATATTCATCAAAATAATATATTTCATTGCCTCTTATTTCACTTCTATAAGTATTAATTAGAGATTCTAAATTAGTTTGTAACACTCCAATTAAACCATCATTAGAATAATTTGTGCAATACAATAAGTCGTTATAATCGTAAATATTATAACCATCTTTAACAATACCAAATTCATATGTAGATTTAATTTCAGTATTGGCAATGCTAAAAGTTAAATAAGCATCTTCAACATCTTCATTAATATTTTTAAATGTGATTTTGTTGTTGCCATAACTGACATTATCACTTGAATCATCTAAGACTAAATGTCGTTGCATATCGCTTGGTAAAACTTCAACAGATAAAGATATTTCTTTATTAGTGTGACCATCATGATTGTTATTAAAATCATATTGTCCAAAATATTGTTTATCATCAATCATCGCAGAAGAAGTATTTTCTAAACTATTAATGATAATTGCGCCATCTTCAAATATAACTGCATTAAAAGATCTAGATATTGTATTACGTAAATTTGATACCGTAATAGTGGTCTCACCAGCGCTTAAAGCATTTAAATAATAAGAATCGTTTTCTTGACTAATTGATGCATATTCACTATTAGAGGTGGTCCACACTAAAGCATTACCTAAATCTTGTAAAGCTTTTTCGCTTCCAACTGGTGTTGCTTCTAATAATGTTTTGCTATTAATTGCAAAACCTTCATTTTGACGATAATCAAAACGGATGTCTTGTAGATCTTCGCTGACAAGATTGACATTAAAATTAATCGCATAAACACTAAGAATTGATACTGCAAATGGCAAGATTAATAGAATTGGTAAAGATTTTTTAGACATATTAATTAACAACCTCCAATCCTAAAACATCATTTTTAAATTTCCTGATAAGGTAATATATAACATATCCTAACAATATAAAGACAATAATTAGGTCAAATAAATAAGTATAAATGTTAAGCCATCCTAATAAAGACGCTAGTAAAATGTTTACACCACATATAATTAAAGGAATAAAAAATGATAAAAAGTTAGATAAATAAGAATTAGCTTTTTCAAATTTGCTACTTCTTAGTTGTTCTTTTAATGAAAGAACCATCAATGAGAAAATAATAATAATTGATAATAATAATCCCATAAAGAATGTATCTAGACCAATTAAAGAAGTAGAAACTAAAACAATAAATGTAATTATTGTTGCAAACAAACTACAAATAAATGGAATTAATAATTTAATATAGACATGTTTATACATTGAATAGGGGATATATTTCATAACACGTATTGTTTTTAATTCAGATTTATAAATATTAACTGCGTTTAAAGAAATAACACTTGAAAATAATAACGCCATTAATAAATCAAAATTATTTAATAAATAAGGCATAATAGTGATATATATTGCTAAATTACCTCTTAATAAGGCAACATTAATTGCATTTATTACTAAAAATGTTAAAACTGGTTGTAAAATAATTAAACTTGTAAATGAATATGTCGTATCATTTTCTTTAAAAAGAAGTAAAAATTCCTTTTTAATAATCGCACGATCACTTTTTAAAATGTGATATTGGTATTTATTATTATGTTCTTTAACAAATTCAAATTGATTAACTTTGACATAAAATAAGGCAATTAAAGAAACACCAATTGCTAGGGCAATTAAACTTATGACTAAATAAATAATAAAGTCAACACCATGACTAAAATTTAAATACGAAACACATAAATATGAATAAGGGTAGAAGTTATGCGCTAGATCATTAATTAACGCTAAATTTTCACTTGAAAATAATATTTGCATTGAATTGTTATTCATTAAATCTACAAATAGGTTTAAAACTAAAGAATATAAATAACAGGCAAATGATAGACCAAGTGCGACGATAATTAATTGCACGATTGGATATTGTTTTAATAAACGGTATATATATTGAATTGGAATAGAAATAATTAATGAGATTCCAATATTTAATAAACTTAAAAATAATGGATAAAATATTGTAGCAAAACCTAGAAGTGTCTGCATCGCTACTTTTGGTACAATACTATATAAAATAGGGAAATTAATGACCGCGGCAAAAACATAATTGATAATTAAACAATATATTAATTTAGAAATAATAATTTTCATATAATCAATAGGCTTATTTATTGTTAACGACATATCAAGCCGATTGAAAAATATTCTTTGTACATAAAATATGGAAATTATTAATGAAATTAACGCGACGATTATTAAAAATAAAACACTGAAAGAAAAACTCGCCCCTTCATAAGCATCAAATTTATCATATAAAGAATTAAATAAAAATGTTTCGATCACAACAAGACCAACAATAAGAATAATAGCTAAAAGAAAAGACAACCAATTTTTCTTATTTGGTTTGATAAAAAATGGATTAAGCTTAAATTCTTTTTTAAGCAATGTAATCATCATTTTTCTCCTTTTCTTCGCTACGTTTATACATATCTAAGAATATTTTGTTAAGTTGATAACGTTTATCTGGATCTTTATTTAAATCAATTACTTTTTCTATTCGACCATTATTAACTAATGCGACACGATCACAAATTTTCGCTACTAAATCGATGTTATGAGATGTAATAAAAATAGTTTTTTGATGTTTTTTAAATTCAACCATCATTTCTTTTAATGTTTCAAAAACCATGATATCTAAACCAACAGTTGGTTCATCCATAATCCACACTTTAGGATTAGCGATAAGTGAAGCAATAAGACATAATTTTTGTTTCATACCATGACTATAAGTAGCAATTATTCTTTTTAAATCAGCGTCTGGTAAATCTAATTTGTTAGATAAATATTTTAAATTATTTTGATAAGCATCATCGCTCATATTGTAAACTGAACCAATAAATTGCAAATATTCATAGCCAGTCATCATTTCATATGTTGTTGGTTCACTAGATACATATCCAAATTGTTTTTTAGCTTTAAATGGTTCTTTTAAAATATCAAAACCATTGATGTAGATGTGCCCGCTGTCAAATTTTTTCGCGCCAATCAAACAATCAATTGTTGTTGATTTACCGACACCATTTTTACCGACATAGCCAAATAATTCGCCTTCATAGACTTCTAGGTTTAAATCATTGAGGACATGTTTTTTTCCATAAGATTTATTTAAATTTTCAATTTTAATGGCAATTTTTTTATCATTATTTTGATTTTTTAATTCTTCTTGTTCCATAAAACATCCTTTCTAGACAATTGATTTAAGCCATATCGTATTATCTTTAATAAACGAATAATGTCTTTGGCAATTTAAACACGAATAATCATCATGATTATCCATAATTTCTTTTTCTCCACATATTGGACATGTCTTAACATATATATTTTTTAAAGCTTCAATCGTATAAGTTAAAGATTCAATAAATACGCAAATCAATTCAAAATCCTTTTGAAATGGCGATATTTTGATTTCTTTAAATTGACCATCTTGATATTTTTTAATAAAGTCATAACCAAAAATAACAATATTGTTATAAGAAGATGTATCAATATTAGAAATATCAATATTTATTTCTTGTAATTGACTAATGCTGTAATAAGGAATAAATAATGTTTTTGAATAATCATATAAATTTTTAATATTTCTTACATATATTTCATATCCTAAAACACTATTATTAAATCCTATTGAGACAACAAATTGATCATTTTTAAATGAAAATATCGCGTCACCTGCAACAATATCTTTATTAAAGGGATGATATTTACTTTTTGGGTAATCATCAATATATAAATAGCCTTGTCTTCCTAAAGATTTAAATAATAACAACAAAGTATAATTAATCAATGAATCTTGTCCTTTTTTAATATCAACCATTTCATTTGTCTTATTCATGAAACGATATATTTTATTGTATTGACGATTGTCTTTAAAAATATTTGTTAACATTATTTTGCCTGTCACAGGTTTAAAATGTTTTAAAGAAAGATAAAAACGAGAATTACGAATTCTTTTCATCTTGTCATTTAATTTATCGATAAATTCATTGAGTTTTGCAAAGAATAATTCTTTATTTGTCAATAAATTTGAAACAAGCATCTTATTTGATTTATAAAATTTACTTGAATAAGTATAGTCATTTTCATTACTAGTGTTATTTAAAGTTAAAATTTTACTATTGTAATAATATGAATAATTTTTAATCAATAATTCCATACGATTTAAGCATGTCATAACAACACGGTTTTCGTATGTATTTAAATCGTCATCAATTTCATAACTATAAGCATATTCTGGGGTCATTTTAAAATCTTTTTTTGACCATAATTTGCTATCTTTTAATGTCTTTTCAAAACTTTGATTATCAAAAGTGGATATTAATGAACTTCTTAATATCACTTCATTGTTTTTAGTAGTTAAATAATGCTTTCTAGTAATAGTTAAAACAGTATTTAAGATGTCATTTAATTGTTTTAAAAATTCTAAATCAAAATTAAAATCAATCTTAAAAATATCTTCTAATCTTTTACTTTCTAAAACAAGATAAGCACTTTGTTTAGTGCTTACTTTATTAAAGGCTACTAATAATTCATCAGATATGTTAAATAATGTTTTAACATTATTAAGACGCATAAATACTCCCTAATTATAAGCGTTTAATCATTTGATCAATCATATGCTTAGACATTTTAAAGTCTTTATTTGGATATAATTTTTCAATTAATTTCTTTAAACCAATTAGACTATCTTTTATATAATCTTCAAAACGTCCTTCTAATTTATATAAAATTTTTCTTGATAGCATAAAATCAAGAGCTTCTAATTTTGTTCCACCACATTTAACATAAACAGGAACAAAATTATTAATTTGATTCATAATACGGTTACCAAAGGCAACATCGAAATTATCTAAAACAAATTTAGTAACTTCATTAAATGTTGATAAATCTTCTTTTGTTAAAGAATTGTTTTTATCTTTTAAGGCTTCATCAAATAGTTGTTGTAATTGATGATAACCAAGATGAATAGCTTCGACATCTTCTTTAACCACAAAAGGTTCATTTTTATCATCAAAATCTAAAATGATCGCTCTATCGTAGACTTTATCAGAGATAGAATAAGTTGAATCGTCTTTGTTAGCGGTGCAAACAAAGTAAGTGTTTTCTTCTATTTTTAAAATACCATCATGAAGCATTGATGGCGCATCAAATTCATAAGGAAGATTCATAACACGAATTTTCCAATCTTGTTTTGGATATTCTAATAAAGAAAGAAAATCTGCAAAATAATATTCAACACGAGCAATGTTAAATTCATCTAAAACCATAATGTTAATATGGTCTTTTAAATAATTCGCGCGATATAAACTTTTTAAAAAGTCAGTTTCATTATAAGTTTGGCTAAAATCATTAAAATAGCCAATTAAAGAAGTCTTATCTCTAAATGTAGTTTGGATTGCTAAAAAATTAGATTCGCTAGAAATAAATTTAGCAAAATATCTAGGTAAAGAAGATTTACCAGTACCAGATAGACCTTCTAAAATGATGATTCTAGAAGTAGCAAAAGCGGAAATAAAACTTCTAATTGTTTCTATATCAAAATATAAATTTTCTTTTTTACAAAGATAATTTCTAAAGTCGTTACAAAGTTTTTCTAAATTAATATTTACTTCTGGTAAATTATTTTCTTCAAAACCAGAAAATTCTTTATCAATGGTAGATAAAGAAGGAAAGACCTTTTCACGATCTCCTAATTCAAAAGTTGTTTGACCCATGCTAGCAGAAGCACTTCCTCCAGCAATAATTGCGTTATTAGCGTTACTAGTGGAAGCTTTAATATCTCCAAATTCTGCTTCAATATGGTTTTGTTCATCTATTTCTTTTTCTTCTTCAGCATCAATATTAGCTTCATATTGAACTTGTTCATCAATATTGAAGAAACGATAAGGTTTATCAATATTTTTAAAGTTAACAATAAGTAAGAAAACAGCAAAGATAATTAAAGCAAGAATAAGATAAATTATGACACTTATTAATAACGAACCACCAAAAGCCATCATTATTAATCCAACATTTTCTTTATCAATAATGCTCGCTAATAAAAGTCCTAAACCTAAAGAAAGTAATAAACATAAAACTAGCCATCCTAAAACAATTAAAATCCATTTATATGACCAGAATCTTTCTTTTCTAAATTTAACTAAACGTCTAATTAAAATTAATCCTGCATCAAAGACAATGCCATAAATAGTGAATAAAAATCCAACTAAATATCCCATTGTACCAAGCTCAACAGAAGGGAAATTAAACCCCAAATAGATTAATTCAACAGGATTTTCTTTTGCCATGAAAGTATGAGATCCATCAACACAAACATAACAAAATAAAAACAAAATAAAAAATAAAAATACAAATCCTAACTCAATTAAATTTTTTCTTGTAAAATATACTTTTTTCATTTGATATTTTCCTCCTCTTCTTGAGCGTGATCAATGTTTCCTAATTTAATTTGGATATTGTCATCACTTGTTTTAATTACTGTGACAACTTCTCCTTTGTTAGAAGGTTTATGTTCATCATCTTCTTTAATTGCTTCTTTTCCGATAAATTTTTCAGCGTTAAATTGATAAACATAACCTCGGTAATATATTCTTTCGATGAAGTCATGAGAGACATCTTTATGCTCCAAATCAACATCGATAACATTCATAAGTTCTTTTGTTCTTTGTTCAAGTTTTTTATCTATCTTGTCTTGTAAGATACCAAACAAGACTAGACAATACATAATTGCGATTACTGTAACAATACCAGAATTTGATTGCAAGAAGATAATAAATATGCCCATAAGTGGTATGTTAAAACCATTATAAACACCAATTATATCTTCGTATGTAGTATCCCAAGAATCGCTTTGATCATTCGCGTCCCCGCGCGTGATATAATTATTTCCATCGATTTCAATAATTCGATGGATGATAATATTTCCTTCGTCATTTCTAAAGGCGATAACATCATAAAGATTAATATCTTCTTTTTCTTTTTTTGTTATTCCAATGATATCAAATGCTTGAAATTGATTATCATAATTTTCTAAATAAGTATTAACTTCATTTTTATAAGACATTGATCCAGTTTCAACAACAATAATAGAATTTTCTCCTACTACAATTGATCCACCTGATATTCGGTTTATTACAGATAAGACGAACACCCCAAGAACTAATCCTGTGAAAACATAAGAAATAGTTTTGATTAAAATGACAAATATCTTGTGTTTTTTTGACTTAGCTTTGAGCTGTTCGTCTATGTTGTTGTCAATAATATCGATGTCTTGACGTCCTTGCGCTATAGACTTAATGGAACCCCTATAGTAATGGACATAAAACAAAGTAAATACGATTGATAAAGAGATAACACATAGCGAAGTTACTACAAGAGTTAGTATTTCTTCGCGTGACATATGTTAATATTTTTTAAAAATTATTCACCAACAGTATTTAAAGTTGCTTCTAATGTAACTTTAAATTTTAATCCATTTAATGAATATAGGTTATTTAAAGCAGTCTTAACATCACTAAATGATGTGCTAGCACCAGCAGCATCATAATATAATGAGGGATTTATATTACCAAAGACTGAACCCCAATTTAAAACAAGATCTAAATCAAATGTACCATCAGTGTCGCTAACTGTTAAAGGAGTTCCTTCTCCTCCAACTGGACATGCTTTTTTTGCTGTATTGTCTGGTGTTCCTGCTTTTGTATCAGTGTAAGTGAGAGTTAAATATTCATATTCAGTAGCGCCGGTATCTGTTGTTACATATTTTTTAAATTCAGTACTTTTATCTACTTTTCCTTCAGCGTCTAGAACAGTAAATGTAAATGTAAGAGCAACATCTGACCAATTAATATCAGCACCTTTGGTTATTGTTCCAGCAATATCAACATGCATATTTGGAGTTTGTTCTCCTTCTTTTGAATATTGAACTCTACCAGTACTATCAGTGGTATCTGCGTCTAACATAAAATATCCTTTTTCAGGAGGTGTTATTGAAATTTCTAATCCTTTGTCGACTACAGTACCAACATTGATATTACCAGTTGTATCTTTTGTTGCTTCATTTGTTAATACAAATGCCGCGGCACCTGTCGTTAAGAGTGCGACCGCGCTGAATGCAGCAACTCCAATGGTAACTGCTTTTTTGTAAGATTTTGACATTTTTTAAAATTCTCCTTTTTAAAGTTTCCTTAAAAGTGCCTCCATTATAAGCAAAGCAGAAATTTTTGTCAAATTTTCAAGCCTAGCTTAAACACTTCTGGCTCCTATTTATATAACAATTGATTTTCTTTGTAAACAAAAATTTTTCCTTGGTACTCCTTTAAGGGCTTAACGTCCATTTTTATGTATTTTATTTCATTATTTAATTAGATAATCAACAAAATTATTCTTAGTGTTGAAAAAGTATTATATTAAAAATTATAATTTATTTAGTAAGTTATGTATAAAAATGTTTTAATCATTTATTTTAGTGGAACAGGCAATACTCGTCTTTATGCACGTAATATCGCTAATAACTTTAAAAAGTATGATTTGAATGTTGATGTTTTTGAATACGATAACAAATTAGATATTAATAATATTGATATTAATAAATATGATTTGATCGGTATTGGATATCCAATACATGCGTTTAATGTGGTTAAAAGTTTTTATTTATTTTTAAAAAGTTTTCCTATTGTTAATAAAAAAATAGATTATTTTATTTTTAAAACATCAGGTGAACCATTTAAATTTAATTCTTGTTCTTCTTATCGAATATATAAGCTATTTAAAAAGAAAGGTTTTAATTTAATTTTAGAAAAACATGTATTGATGCCTTATAACATTATGTTTCGTTATAAAGATAATGTTGTTAAACAACTTTACTCATATGTTAATCCTTTATCAGAATTAATTGTGATGCAAATAATGAATCATGATATAGATAAAATTAGATATAATCCTTTTTATATATTTATATCATGGATATTTCGTATTGAATATCTTGCACCAAAAGTGAATTATCGATTTTGTAAAATTAATCAATTAAAATGTGATAACTGTTATTTGTGTATAAAGTCTTGTCCAAATCACGCTATATATATTAATAATAATAACAAAATCGATTTTAATAAAAATTGTTGTCTTTGTATGCGATGCACGATGTATTGCCCTAATGATGCGATTGTCTTTGGATTTTTAAATAATTGGAAAGTATCGCCATATTATAATTTTGAAAAAATAAAAAAAGATAAAAATATTAGTGATTATTATATTAACCCATATACTAAAGGTTATTTTAAGCTGTTCTATAAATATTTTAAAAAACAGGATGAATTATTAAAAAAATATCATATTGTTGTTAAATAATTTACGCTTTTTCAATATCGTCAAGATATTCTTTTTTAAGACGATAAAACTTATCTTTTGTAATATTTAATAATTTACATGCATCTTGAATAGAAATTTGATTGTTATTAATTTTATCTAAAACTTCCATTACTTTAATTATGTCTAATTTCGCTTTTGGTCTTCCTTTTAATTTTACTTTTTTTATTCCATCGTTTATTTTATTTTCATTTATTTTTTTATTTTTCTTATACATTTCAAAAAGTAAAAGAAATATTTCTTTATTTTGTTCAATGTTAATGATGGTATTATCTATTTTTATATCGTGTCCTAGTGCAAGAGATTTTAAACATTTTAAAACCATGATATTGATATTATCTTTTGAGGTTATAGATCTTATACTTATCACATCTTTTTTAATATATGGAAGGACAAATAAATTATCTCCAAAATATGATATATTTGTATTGTAAAGATATTGAATTGGTTCTAAATACCTTAGATTTGCTTCATTTAAGAAAGAATTTAAAGACTTATCAAATTTTGATGGGACACGTTGACTTATAAAAATTGGGGTAATATTTTTTCTTAAATATTGTTTCTTTTTTAAAGATAAATCTATGCCAGGAATACCATTAAAAATGATGTCATTTCTATTTTCAATTAAAGATAAAATATGATAATTAGGAATAAAGGTATAACAAAAAGAATCATCTTTATTTAATGTATGAACTATTTTACAAATATTGTATGTTATGCCATACATATCACAAACGCAGATACAAGCAGTAGTGTTAAATGCAATCATCTTTTATTAATCCTTTATATGTTGGTTTTAAAATGTGTTTATAACGATACATGATAAGTTTTTTATAAAATGTTTTTCTTAAATCGTTTATAAATATTGTTTCATCAATAATTTTATTTATTTTATTAAAATCAAGAGCTTCACAAATTTTAATCAAAGCTTGATTAATATAATAATATTTTTTTGAAGAAATAATTTTTAAAAAACTATTCTCATAAGGAATTAAACTATCTATTTTAAAATTGCCATTTAAAGAAATATCTTCAAGATAATCAATGTTATTTAAGGCATCTTGAATATCTTTATCTGTTATTAAACTAGGATAAAGGCAATTTGTAAAACGATAATATGGAGATAAATGATATTGATTGTTAGTAATTAAAAATCCTAGACAATTTTCAAAACAATCAAAATTACCAATAAGCGCGTTAAGTATATAGCATTTAAAAATTCCTAATAAGATATCTTTTTTATTTTTTATATTATTATTAGTATTTATAACATCAACAATATCATTATAAGAATATATATAAATGTGATCACTTTTATCAAGCTGTTCCTCAAATAATGTCTCAAGAGGAATAAAAGTATTTTTATTAATAAAATCTTTTATTAAAATTGCCTCTTTATCTTTATAGTTAACTAATTTAGTTTCAATCACATCAACATTAAATAATTGAAATATTTTAGCGGCTATATATTCATTAACATGAGAATAAGTTAGATTATTTTTACTAGTCATAGGAAATTTTACATAATAATAATTTTCGTCTATGTATAACGATATTTTTTCTTCTCTACCAGGATAAAAAATTTTAGTAATTGGATAAACACTATAATCGATATTTTTTAACATGTCGTTAATATAACATATCAAATATTGAGTTGCAATAAACTATATTTAGATTTTTCAAACTTTATTATTAATATATATTAATGTTATACTATACTACTAGGAGATAAATGATTATGTCGAAATATATTTTTGTTACTGGCGGTGTTGTTTCTTCTTTGGGCAAAGGTATCGCTACTGCATCTATAGGTAGATTATTAAAAGAAGAAGGTTTTTCTATTTTTGTTATCAAATTTGATCCATATATTAATGTTGATCCAGGTACGATGTCACCATATCAACATGGAGAAGTATTTGTCACTGATGATGGGGCAGAAACTGATTTAGATTTAGGCCATTATGAAAGATTTATTAATGTTAATTTAAGCAAAAACTCTAATGTTACTGCTGGTAGAATATATTTAAATGTTATTAATAAAGAAAGAAGAGGAGCTTATCTTGGCAAAACCGTTCAAGTTATTCCTCATATAACAAATGAAATTAAAAAGTGTTTAAAAGACGCGGCTAATTATAGTCACGCTGATTTTATATTAGTAGAAATAGGTGGAACTGTAGGTGATATTGAATCTTTACCATTTTTAGAGGCAATAAGGCAATATGCTAATGAAAATCCACATTCTTGTATGTTTATACATAATACTTTAGTGCCTTTATTGCACGCTAACGGGGAATTAAAAACTAAACCAACACAACATTCTGTCAGCGAACTTCGTTCATTAGGTATTAGGCCAGATATATTAATTTTAAGAAGTGAAATAAATATTCCTAAAGCAGAAAAAGAAAAAATATCCATGTTTTGTGGTGTTTCTTATGAAAATATCATATTAGCAAAAGATGTCGACATTATATATGAAATAGTTACTAGCTTTCATAAACAAAATATAGAAAAGTGTATCTTATCACATTTTAATTTAGAACCAATAAAAGAAGGTAACATATCAAATTGGGAAAATTTAATTAAGAAGATTAAACAATTAAAAGATGAAGTAAATGTCGCTATTGTGGGTAAATATGTTTCATTGCACGATGCTTATTTATCTTTAAGTGAAGCTTTAAAACATGCCTCATATAAAAACAATGTTAAATTAAATATTGTATGGATCGATTCAGAAAATATTGAAGATGAATCAGTTTTTAAAAACATCGATGGTTTTATAATTCCTGGTGGATTTGGGCATCGAGGAAGCGAAGGTAAATTATTCGCTTTAAAATATGCAAGAGAAAATAATATTCCTTTATTAGGCATATGTTTTGGTATGCAACTTATGGCAATAGAGTATGCAAAAAATGTTTTAAATATTAAAGACGCAACTAGTGAAGAATTTAATCCAGATGGTAAAAATTTAATTATTCATTTAATGAATGAACAAAAAGATATTGAAAATAAAGGCGGTACTTTAAGATTAGGTCTATATGATTGTCATATTGATAAAGATTCTTTATTGTATCAATGTTATCAAAAAGAAGATATTAAAGAGCGACATAGACATAGATACGAATTTAATAATGATTATTTAGAATTATTTAATCAATCAAATATGAAAATAAGTGGAATTAATTTAAAAAGAAATCTTGTTGAAGCTATAGAATTAACTAACCATCCATTTTATGTTGGTGTTCAATATCATCCTGAATTTTTATCACGTGTTTTAAATCCTCATCCATTATTTGATAAATTTATACAAGTAATAAAAAGCATTAAAAAAATGTAGTTTTGCTTAAAAATAAATTATTTTTGCGTCAATTTTATCTTTTTCTATATTAATTATCATATATGATGGAGAATTACCTAATCTTGGATAGACAACACTTCCAGGATTTAAAATGTAAAGATCTTCTACTTTTTTTATTTGTGGTACATGAGTATGGCCATTAATTAAAATTTTAATGTCATTTTCTTTTATTATATTTGGGTTTATCAAAGGCTTATGTGTCATATATAAGTTGCCATAAGGTGTATTTATTTTAATATGATCCATAAAATCTTCATCATAATCACAATTGCCTTTGACTGAGATAAAAGGTGCGATTTCATATGGTGATGATTGACTATCTCCTGCGTGAAAATAAAAATTCATATTAGGATATTGTCTAACTAAATTCTTTAATATTTCATTATGACCATGAGAATCGCTGACTAATAAAATTTTCATAAAATAATTATAACATTTATACTTAATTTTAAGTTAAAATTAATATAACAAGTAGGTAACAAATATGTCAAAACACACGAATTGGTATAAAGACGCGATCATTTATCAAATATATCCAAGATCTTTTAAAGATTCAAATGATGATGGTATTGGTGATATTAAAGGTATTATTTCTAAGTTAGATTATTTAAAACAATTAGGAATTAATTGTATATGGCTTTCTCCTATTTATGATTCACCTCAAAAGGATAATGGTTATGATATTGCAAATTATAAAGATATTTATAAACCATTTGGTACATTAAATGATGTTAAAGAATTAATTAAGAAAGCTCATAATTTAGATATTAAAATCGTAATGGATTTAGTTGTAAATCACACAAGTGATCAACATAAATGGTTTTTAGAAGCAACAAAAGATAAAAATTCACCATATCATGATTACTATATTTTTAAAAAAGGTAGAAAAAATAATAAATTACCACCCAACAATTGGAGCGGATTTTTTGCTGAAGGTGCTTGGTCTAAGGTAAATGATGATGCAGATGAATATTATTTACATTTATTTGCTAAAGAACAACCTGACTTAAATTGGGAAAATGAAAAAGTAAGACAAGAAGTTATTGATATATTAAGATTTTGGCTTGATTTAGGTGTAGATGGTTTTAGATGTGATGTTATTAATTTAATTAGTAAAAAACAAGATTTTAAAAATAGAATCAAATCTTTGGCTTTAACTGGAAAAGATGCATATATTAATGGACCTCGTTTACACGAATATCTACATGAATTATATGAAAAAGCATTAAAAGATTATGATTGCTTTACTGTTGGTGAGACAGTATTTTGCAATATGAATGATTTTAAATTATTGTGTGATCCAAAACGTGAAGAACTTGATATGGCTTTTAGCTTTGAACACACTGATTGTGATAATTATTTTGGCGTAAAATATTTAAAAAGGAAATTTTCTTTAAAAAGATTTAAAAAAGTAATAAATAAATGGGAGCAAAATATTGATATTAATAATATTTGGTATCCTTTATTTTTAGAAAACCATGATCAAAGAAGATGTGTTGGAAGATTTTTAACTAATGATGGTAAATATCGTAAACAATCTGCGACTATGCTAGCGACTTGCTATATGTTATTAAAAGGAACACCTTTTATTTATCAAGGCCAAGAAATTGGTATGACAAACGCAAACTTTACAAGTATTAGTGAATTAAAAGATGTTGAAGCTTTTAATATGCTTAATTTATGTAATAAAAATAAGATTATTTCTTTATTAATTAAGAAAAACATATTCGATTTATCTAGAGATAACGCTAGAACACCTATGTGTTGGGATAATAGTCAATATGCTGGTTTTTCAAATCATGAGCCTTGGATAAGAGTTAATCCTAATAAAGATAAAATAAATGTTGAAAAAGATTTATCAAGCCATCGAAGTGTTTTTAAATATTACCAAAAATTAATTAATATTAGAAAACAATATAAGTTAATTAAAGAAGGTAAATTTAAATTGTTATATAAACAAAATAAGAATTTGTTTATATATGAAAGAAGATATGAAAACGAATCACTTATTGTTATTTGTTCTTTTAAAAAAGATATTATTAAATTACCTAAAAAATTATTCGTTTCTTTGTCAAATTATGAAAAAATCTTAGGCAACACTAATAATGATAAAATATATTTAATGCCTTATGAAGCCAGAGTCTATTATAAAAAGTCTTAATTTAGAAAAACCTATACCTTTTGAATTTAAAAATGATTTTCTTTTTGGTGTTGCAACTGCGTCAACTCAAATAGAAGGTAAAGATTATAATTCAAATTGGTCAAATTATTGTAAACAAAATAAAATTAAAGACGGATCAAATTCTTTAATATGTAATATGTCATATGATAATTATCTTAGAGATATCAAATTATTAAAAGATTTAGGTATACAAACATATCGATTTTCATTGGATTGGCCTAAAATAAATCCTAAATTTGGTGTTTTTGATTTAGATGTAATAAATCATTATTTACTTCAAATAAAATTACTAAAACAAAATAATATTGTCCCATTAGTAACTTTGTATCATTTTTCACATCCATTATGGTTTGAAAAAATGGGCGGATTTTTAAAAAAGAAAAATATCAAATATTTTTTAGAATATGTTAAAGTTGTCTTTAACTATTTTAAAGATGAAATTAATGAAGTTTGTACAATAAATGAACCAAATGTATACGCAGTAAATTGTTATTTATTTAAAGAATGGATCAATGAAAAATCGAATCTTTATAAAACAATTAAAGCAATGAAAAATATGTCTATTGCGCATCGAAAAGCTTATCCTATTATTAAAAGTTTTAATAAGAATATTAAAATTGGATTTGCTATGCACATACAAGATTTTGTTATTAATAAAAAAACGTTAAAAAACAAATTAACTCTTAAAATTTTTGATTCGTGTTTTAATAATGCTTGCTTATTTGCGATGTCTGGTAAAAAATTTGTATTTCCATTTGGTTTTTTATCTTTTAAAGAACATTCTTATATGGATTATTTAGGAATTAATTATTATACACAAAATGTTATTGATAATTTTGCCTATAAACCAGATGATAAATATTTTAAAAATGATTTAGGATGGGCAATCGTTCCAAGTTCATTAAATAAAATTTGTAAAAAATATCATAATTTATTTAAAAAAGATATTTATATAACAGAAAATGGCACGTGTGATGCGAATGATACATTTAGAAAAGAATACATCTATACTCACTTATATGTTTTAAAAGATTTAGATTTTGTTAAAAGATATTATTATTGGACATTCATGGATAATTTTGAATGGAAAGAGGGTTTAAAAGCTCGATTTGGCTTATTTTATTATGATTTTGAAAATCAATTACCATATTCAAGAAAAAGCGGTGAATTATATAAAGACATTATTGAAAATCGTGGTATAAATGAGACGATGATTAAAAAATATTTCTAATATGAAGATATTTAAAATAAAGCACTAATTTTAGTGTTTTTATTTTGCCTAAAACTATTTAAATGCGAAGTTGCATTTTTATAATAGTAACATACAAAATGTTGCTTAAAATTGAAATTATGTTGAAATATACTAATAAATATAATGGTTAACATAAAATAATAATGGTTTACATAAAAAAATAGTTTTTTATTTTAAACAGAGCATTAGTAGGGCTAATACCATTTAAAATAATATGCAAAAAATGCAAGTTTTTGTAATATATTTAAAAGTCTATTTTTTGTAATTTTATATCTTAGTTAATCTTATATAAATTTTATCTTATTAATTGATATAATTTTTTATTTTATAAAGTGATATTTAACACCTATAAAATGATTTAATATTTTGTAAATAATTAATAAATGATTAGCGCTTTTAATTGTTATTTTTTTTGCTTTAAATGATATTCATAATTTGATGTCTAATTTATATTTTTAATAGTTAAAGTAAAGTTTAAATTTTATTGATCTTTTTAAAGTGAAAAAAAGTAATTATTTTTATTTAAATTTTTAACTATTAAGTTACTTGTTAAAAAGATATTTTTTATTTAATCTTTTTTTAACAAAACATAGATTATTTTATGTAATTTTTTGATTTATATTTTTTATTTATTTTAAAGGAATAATTTCCCAATTTTTATTTGAATTTTTAATGGCTTTTTTTAAGATTTTTAATTTATTATTTTTTATAAAGGCGATGCAAGCACCAGCAAAGCCACCACCGGTTAACTTTATCGCAATTTCATTATGTAATATATTCTTAGAAAAATCAATTATATTTTGCAAAGAATCTATATAAATATCGCCAATTTGCGAGTTTTTTAAATTATTTTGATTAGATTTTGCAGAATTATCAATACATTCAAATAATGTATCAATATCATTATTTTCTATCGCTTTTAATCCTTTTTTAACCCGTTTATTTTCTTGATAGAAATGGTTACACACACTTATTTCTCTATCACTAAATTTTGATATATTTTCATGATATTTTTTATAAGAAATTTCTCCTAAAAATTGTTTATGAAAATATCCTGCAACACGATACATATTATTAGGTATTTCTTCGTATAAATTTTCTAGTTTTTCATGGGTTGAATTTGACTTAATTATTACTATTTCTATTTTTGATAAAATATCATCATTTAGTAATGTAATTTTTGGTTTATTTTTGGTATGAAAATCTATAAATTTTATTCCTGGATACGCAATTGAAATTTGATCTAATAATCCACAGGCTTTTAAATAATATTTATTTTCAGCATATTGTCCTGCATAGGCTTTTGTTAAATTATCAATTTTATTGTTATTAAAAAGTATCGATATTATGTTCGCTATTAAAATTTCAAATGAAGCGGATGAGGATAAACCACTTCCAATTGGAATTTGACTATAACAATAGCAATTAAAACCACCTATTTTATATTTTTTAGTTTTTAAATAAAATATAACACCTTTAATAATTGCTTTACTTGTTTTATATTCGTTTGGATTTATTTTTAAATCATCGATATTAATTTTTATTGGCTTATAACCATGAGAAATAAAATTAATGATATTTGTACCGTTTTCTTTAACTGCCGCGATATTTTTAAGATTGCAATCACTAGATAAGCATAATCCATGATTATGATCAGTGTGATTTCCTAAAATCTCAAATCGTCCTTTTGATTCTACTATGACACAATCAAAGCCGGGGAAGTATTTTTTAAATTGGTTTTTAACATACGAAACATCTTTCATATTTATATGATAAGAATTAATTTGTTTATTTACTATATAAAAAATATTATTTTATAATTAATTATAAGATTTATTGGGAGAAAATAATTATGAAGTTCTTTGATACCTACGATGGTAATAATTTAGACAAGAAAAACAAATGGCTTTATAGCGTCGTCAGTGTTGGTAGAGATGCTTGTTATGCACTTGTAAGTTTATTTTTACTTACTTTTATTCAATATAGTGGCATCTTAACTCCTAGTGGCACTGATACATCAAGCTTTATTGCTATGTTTGGTGTAATATCAGGTATTGTTATTGGCTATCGTATTTTTGATGCGTTAAACGATCCATTTATGGGCGTATTAATTGAAAAATGTCATTTTAAAACAGGTAAATATAAACCTTGGATTTTGATTGGTGGTTTAACTAATTCAATTACAGTTTTGTGTTTATTTGTTGTTCCTATGTTTGTAGAAGGGTTACAAGGCTGGGGATATGTTGGTTGGTTTGCTTTATTTTATTTGTTGTATGGGCTTACTTTTACAATGAATGATATTGCTTATTGGTCTATGCTTCCATCTTTAACAAGTGATGAAAAACAAAGAACTTCTGTTACTACCATAATGTCTATTTTTTGTAGCGTTGGTCAATTCGCTACTGCTGGATTAATGCCTATATTAAGTGGTAGTTTTGGCTATCAAAATTCATATCTTTGGGCGACAATAATTATTGTTTTAGTTTTTGCTTTGTTTCAAGTAATTTTATTTTTCTTTGTTAAAGAACATAAAAGAGATTTAGAAGAAGAAAAAAAGCATCCCGCACCAAAATTTAAAGATATGTTTTTAGTTATTAAAAATAATGATCAAGTCAGATGGATGACAATAATTTTATTAATCTATTATATTGCTTCAGGAATATTAAATGCTTTAGGGATGAATTATTTCTATTTTGCGGTCAATTTTACAGTTGGAAGTACAGTAATGACTATTTTTACAGTAGTGTATGCTTTAGGAATGATAATATCACAATTCATATTCCCGTTATTAGCTAAAAAGTTTACTAGACAGCAATTATTTACAGCATGTATTTTATTAACAGTCATAGGGTATATTGCCTTCTTTATTTATGGATTACCAATAGGGAATAATATATATTTATCTCCTTCACCTATTGTTAATGGTGAAATGAATATAATGTATTTAATTCCATTATTTTTCATTGGTATTTTAGTCTTTGGTTCACAGGGTTTATTTTATTTAATGCTCATCATGATGATGGCTAATACAATCGAATATAATCAATGGAAATTTGGTGAAAGAAAAGAATCCGTTATCTTCTCTTTGCGTCCTTTAACCGCGCAGCTAGGAAGTTCAATACAGCAAGGAATTCTCTATTTATTTTTAATATTTGCAGGTCTTCTTCCAATTGTTAATTCAATTAGCGAAACACAACAAAATCTCGCGATTGGTCAAATCACTCAAGAAGAAACTAATATTTTATGTAATTCTTTTACAAGTGAGGTAGAAGTTTGGCAAGTTATTGTGTATAAATTAGGCGTTGCTATATTACCTTTAATTCTTTATTTAATCGCATATTTTTTAGTTAAGAAATTTTATAAATTAGATGAGAAAACTTATTCTCAAATGCTTAAAGATATTGAAAATGGTAATAATCCGGGTGTCAATTTATGATTGCATTTAAAAATAATGTCTTTAAACTTGATACAAAAAATACTTCTTATGTTTTTTCTATATCAAAATTTAATCATTTAGTTTTTCAATATTATGGAGAAAGATTTTTTGATGATAATTTAGATTTTGTTTTAACAAATTTTCCTACTCCTAATGGAACGACAGTTATTTATGATGACGATATTGATCCTAATTATTCTTTAGATTTATATAACTTAGAATATTCTTGCTTTGGTAAGGGTGATTTTAAAAATCCTTCATTAATAATTGATTCTAATGGTAACTATATGTTGGATTTAAAATATCATCATCACAAAATTTTAAATAGTGTTCCAAATTTAAAAGATATGCCTAATATTCATGGTGATAATTTAGAATGTCTTGAAATTACTTGTTTAGATGAAGCTAAAAATATCGAGGTTTGTTTTTATTATATTATCGATTATGAAAGCGATGTCATCATTAGAAACAATGTTATTAAAAATAAGTCTAATAATATAATAAAAATTAAAAAAGCTTCTTCTTTTCAACTCGACTTATATAATGATGATTTTAATTTATATACTTTATATGGTGCCTGGGGAATGGAAGGGCACATTGCAAAAAATAGAATAGAACACCTTACCTATCTAAGTGATTCTAAGACGGGAAATTCTTCAAATAGACGTAATCCTTTATTTTTCTTAGCAAATGAAAAATGCGATGATGATAATGGTGTTGTATATGGTTTTAACCTTATTTATTCTGGCAATCACTTTGAACTTATTGAGCATTCTACTTTTCATCAAGTTCGTATCCAAAACGGAATAAATTGCTTTCAATTTGATTACCCTTTAAATGTTAATCAGTCATTTGAAACACCATACGCTATTATGACTTATTCAAATAAAGGATTTAATCAAATGGCAAGACAATTTCATAATTTTGTTATTAACCATGTTTTGCCAATAAATTACTTTGATAAAAATCCTCCAATTGTTATCAATAATTGGGAAGCTACTTATTTTAAATTTACATATAAAAAAGTTAAATCTATCATTAAAAAAGGTTCAGATTTTAATATTGAATTATTTGTTTTAGATGATGGCTGGTTTTCAAATAGAAATGATGATTTTCATGGTCTTGGCGATTATGATGTCAATAAGAAAAAACTGCCATTTGGTTTAAAAAAGCTTGCAAAAGCGGCACATAATAAACAAATGTTGTTCGGAATATGGGTTGAACCAGAAGCGTGTAATAAAGATAGTAAATTATTTTCTAATCATCCTGATTGGATTATAAAATCAAAAGATTATAAACCTAGCATGGGAAGACATGAATATATTCTTGATTTAACAAAATTAGAGGTAAGAAATTATATTATTGAGTCTTTAGATAATTTATTAAAAAGCGCTCCGATTAATTATGTTAAATGGGACATGAATCGTCATATTAGTGATGTTGAAAATATCTCTTATTTTTATCATGATTATATGATTGGATTATACAAAATATTAAAAGAAATTAAAAAACGACATCCTGATGTTTATATGGAGGGCTGTGCATCTGGCGGAAATCGTTTTGATTTAGGCATGCTTTGTTATTTTAATTCGATATGGGCAAGTGATGATACAGATGCTTTTGAAAGATTACATATACAAAAAGGTCTTGCGTATGGTTATCCTTTAAGATGTATTTCTAGTCATGTTAGTCAAGTTCCATCTCATTCTGTATTAAGAAATACTTCACTAGAATCAAGATTTAACTCTGCTTTATTTGCTAATATGGGTTATGAATTAGATTTATCAACACTCCTTCCTTATGAAAAGAAAATGGTAAAAGAACAAGTTAGTTTTTATAAAGAATATCGTGATGTTATTTTAAATGGTGACTATTATTCTTATAAGGATGTCGATAAAGACAATTACACGTTGAATTATGTTGTAAGTAAAGATAAAAAAATCGCAATAGTAGGGGTCTTTATTGGCATACAAAAAATGAACCCAGAAATTATTAATTTTAAAATCAATGGTTTAGATGATGACTCTATTTATCAAATAGATATACGCAAATATCAAAATAATTTAACAATTTTTGGTGGGCTTATAAATACATTATTGCCATTTCATGTAAACGAAAGAGGTTTTCTAATTCAAACAATTGCTAAACATAAACAAATTGATGGTGAAGAATTTTCTTATCGTTGTCATGGTAAAGCATTACGTGTTGGTGCAATAAAACTCAATCAACAATGGAATGGAACAGGTTATAATAATAAAGTATCAGTTTATAGAGATTTTAATTCACATCTATTTATTATTAAAAAAGTGGAGGAATAATTATGGAAATTACAAAGAAAAATGATCAAGGAGTAGAATTTATCGTTATAGATTTTAAAAATTCTTTTGTTGTGACTTTAGCAAATTTAGGAGCCTCTTTATTTAGAGTGCAATATTTTGGTAAAGAAATGTTACTATATCCTAAAAATGTAAATGATTTTAAAAGAAATGATTTATATTTTGGAAAAACTATTGGTCGAGTTGCTAATCGTATCAAAAATAGTGTTATATGGATTAATAAAAAACCATATTTTTTAGCTTCAAATGAAAATCAAAACACGCTTCATGGTGGTATGTTTGGACTTCATACATGCTATTTTAAAAGCAATGTCAATTGTGTTGATATCGACCATGTGATAGTTAAATATCATTATTTTAGTTTTGATTTAGAAAGTGGATTTCCTGGAAACTTAAATATTGATGTTATTTATGACATCACTAGCGATGGAAATATTAAAATTACCTATGATGCGATATGTGACAAGGATAGTGTTTTAAATTTAACTAATCACGCTTATTTTTGTTTAGGTGAAAATAGTAATGAAAATCTTGTTTTAACATTTAAAACTGACAAATATATTGATGTTGATAATAAAGATTTAACCCCTCTAAAATATGATGAAATAAAAGAATATTTAGACTTTAATAATGGTCTAAGAATTGGCGAATATATTGATGATGAAAGATTAATTAAAAACGAGACATTTGGATATGATATGCATTTTTGTTTTACTAAAAATGATAATGATTTATATCATATCGATTTACAAAGCGATTGCTTTCATCTAGATATTGATACTTCTTTTAATGGTGTTCAATTATTTAGTGATAATCTATTTGATGGAATTAATACTAATTCTAATTTAAAAAGAAGAAGGGCTATTACATTAGAATGTCAAGATAGTCTTTTAGAATCACATTTTTTAAAAGCTAATAAACAATATAATAAATTTATAAATTTAAAATTTTCTTATCAGGATCGTTAATATGGATATTTTAGATAATGTTAATTTATTGATTAATTATGCTTTAAATTATTTAGATTTGGATAAAGATGACATAATTTACGCTTATAATTTTATTATTCATAAAATTGGTATTTCCGGTGAATATAAATATAGAAAAGTCCATGTAAAACAAAATGATTTATATAAAATTATTTTTACATTTAAACAATTTTTAAATAATGGCACTTCTGATGATACAATAAATGAAATTTTATCTTTTTTAACACCTAAACCAAGCCAAATAATTAATAAATATCATTCCTTTAATAATAAAGAAGATGCTTTTAATTATTTTTATAACTTACAAATAAATAATAACTACATTAAAAAAGAAGAAATCGCTAAAAACATTATTATTAAAGATAAAAAAAGTAAGTATAAGATTATAGTCACTATTAATTTATCTAAACCAGAAAAAGATAATAAAGAGATCGCAAAATTAATAAATAATAATCAAGATATTATTTATCCAAAATGCGCTTTATGTATTGAAAATGTTAATAATTTTAAAAACAAAAAACTTGATTTAAGAATTATTCCATTAAAATTAAATAAACAAGATTGGTTTTTACAATTTTCACCTTATTCATATTTTTATCAACATTGTATTGTTATTAAAAATAATCATGAGCCAATGGCGGTTTGTTTAGACAACATTAAGGCTTTATTTGATTTTGCTAGCCAATATAAATTTCTTTTTATTGGAAGTAACGCTGATAAACCAATCGTGGGAGGTTCAATTTTAAATCACGAGCATTTTCAAGGTGGAAATATGATAATGCCATTAATGAACGCTAAAACAAAAAGGGAAGTACTAATTAATAACTTTAACAATGTTAAAACATATTTGATGGATTGGCCTTGCACAACATTTAAATTTGTTAGCAAAAACAAAAAAGATATCATTAATGCAATTGATAACTTTTTAAATTATTATAAAAGCTATAACAATAAAGAAATTAATATTGATTGTAATTATTCTACCGCGACAATTATTGCTCGTTATTTTAATGACAAATATGAAGGGTATTTTATTTTAAGAAATGCAAAAACTAATAACGAATATCCAAATGGATTATTTCATGTTAGAGATAACTTACAATTTATAAAAAAAGAAGGCATTGGGTTAATTGAAGCAATGGGTTTATTTATTTTACCACCTAGATTAAAACGTCAATTAAAAGATGTTGACTATTTATTAAAAAATTACGCAAAAAAAGATGAAATTTATGCAAAATTGCCTTATTTAAGCGAATTTTTGCCAATGGTTAACGCAATTAACAATAAAGAAGTCAAAAGTATAAATGACTACTTAATTAAAGCTTGTATAGAGATATTATTTGATATTGATATATTTAAATTTGCTAATAACAAAGATAAAACAATCGATGAGTTTTTATCTTTATACAATAAAAAAGAAGGCTAATGCCTTCAAATTAATCATTTAACGTTGATTGCTCGTGGCTTACCGTTTTTAGGATCGATTTCTTCATCAAAAGTAACTCTTTGACCATCTTTTAATGTTCTGTGACCTTCGCCTAAAATTCCAGTGTAATGTACAAAAACATCTTTGCCAGTTTCTTCTACAGTGATAAAACCAAAACCTCTTTTATCATTGAAGAATTTTACTATACCTTCCATGGTGTGCCTCTTCTTTCTAACAATTATTAGCGGTTAGGCCAACGATTATTATCTTTATTGTACCATAGAAAAAACAAAATATGATATTTTTTTGATTTGTCCTAAATTTTTATTGTTTATCTTGGATGTAATTTTTAAATTCTATTGCATCTTCAACACTGTTAAAACGGCCAAAATAGTATTCATCTCCCATGTTAAGAGCGATTTCTTTATTATATCTTCCATTTTCAATAAAATGGCTTTGGTATTTATTTTGTATTTCATTTAAATTATGAACATAATTAAATCTATCTTTTCTTGCAACAGAAATAGCAATATATGAATCATTTGATAGTGGAAAAGATAATTTATTATCACTAATAATATCCGCGTAACAATCATAAAATGAGGCGTTTAAACATATAGAAAGTAAATCTGGTGTATTGCCACCTGGTGGACGCATATTTACCTCAATAGCAACAATATCACCAACATCTCCTAATCCTAATCTTTCTTTTGTTAATTTAAAAAATTCGATATGGAAACATCTTTTTCTAATCTTAAAAGATTTAACAACTCTTTTTCCTAATTCTAAAAACTCATTATCAAATTTTTTTAAAGCATAATAATAATCATCGATATCTAAATTAACCACATCAGCGTTAGAAATAGGGAAGTGTTCTTGAAAGCATATAACAACATTACTTTCATCATCACATATACCATCAAAAGAAACTATTTCACCTTCTACATATTCTTCCATTATATATTGAGTATGTTTTTCTTTATTAATAAAGTTTAATAATTCGTCATCATTATGTATAGCGTAAGAATCACACGCACCTACGCCCATATTTGGTTTAACAAACACAGGATAAGAAACTTCATCTATAAATTTTTTTGCATTTTCATAATTATCAACAAGAGTGTATCTTGCAACTTTTACTCCAGCATTAATAAAGCAATCTTTCATTTTAGATTTGTATTTTATATGATCCATCTCAAAAGGTCTTAAACCATTTGGAATATTAAAAATTTCTCTTAATTTTGCGTCTTGAACTAACCAATATTCATTATTTGATTCTATATAATCGATTGGTCCATATTTATTAATAAAAAATTGCACTGCATTTTTAACATCTTCAAAATTAGATAAACTATTTACAAAATAATATTCAGTTATATCTTTTTTTAATTGTTCCTCTAAATCATAATAAGGGCCATCACCAATTCCAAGAACATTAAAACCTTTATTTTTTAAAGCGGTAACAAACTTGTAATATACTTGAGGAAAGTTAGGAGAAATAAATAGAAAATTTTTCATCGCTTAATATAATATATTAATATCTTATTAAATCAAGGATAAATATATTTATTTGTTTTTTATTATTCTTACAACATAAGAAAGAAAACTAAATATAAAAAATACAATAAAACCAATTAAGATAAACCAACTAAAATTATTAAAATTCCCATCAGGAAAAAGATGATAAGAAACAATTAAAGTTACAATAATCCCTATTAAGCAAATTAAAGAAATAAGTAATAAGATTTTACTTTCCTTATCAAAAAATATTTTATTATTTTTCATAAATAGTTAATTTTTGCAAGATTTTAAAGTTAAAGAGATAGATTTTTAATATCAACTTTTCGATTTGGTTTAACTTTAATTTTGCCTTTACTAATCGCATCAACAGGACACACTAAAGCGCATAAATGACAGCCAACACATTTTTCTTCATTACAAAATGGTTTTCTTGTCTCTTTATTAAATTCCATCGCTTGATGCGCTCCATCAAAACAAGAAATATAACATCTACCACAACCAATACATGTGTCTAGATCTATTTGTGGATAAACGATATAATCACGATTTAAATTTTCGGCTGGAATAATATTTTTATTAGCTAGACCAACTAAATCTTTTAAACTATCGACGCCTTTATCTTCCATATAGTGCATTAGACCATTTTTTAAATCTTCAACAATACGATATCCATATTGCATTAAAGAAGTAGTCATTTGTAATGTTGAAGCACCTAAAAGAATAAATTCAACAGCGTCAACCCATGTCTCTATTCCTCCTATACCTGATATTTCAACATTTTTAAGTTTAGGATTATCTCTCATTTGTTGAATAAATCTAAGTGCGATAGGTTTAATAGCTTTGCCTGAATAGCCAGATATAGATGATTTACCATCAATAATTGGCATGCCAACATATTTATTTATATCAACATTACATATTGATTTGACTGTATTAATCGCCGCTATACCATCTGCGCCACCATCTAAGCAAGCGATAGCGACTTCACACATATCAGTGATATTAGGTGTCATTTTTGCCATCATAGGAAGTTTGCTACCTCTTTTTACGGCTTGACAATATTTTTTACATAATTCTGGATTAGTGCCAACATCACTTCCCATCGCATGAGAAGTCATTTGTGGGCAAGATAAATTCATTTCAATCATATCTGCACCAGCCTCAGTTACTAATCTTGCTAATTCTTCCCAAGTTTTTTCATCGTTACCCATAATTGAAGCAATCAAGACTTTATTAGGAAATTCATCTTTAAGCTTTCTTAAATCGGCAAGATTTTCTTCTAAAGGATGTTCGGCGATTTGTTCCATATTTTTAAAGCCAATAAATGGAGTATCTTCTTTATCTAGTTTGTCAAATCGTGGTGAAACTTCATCAATATAATAAGATTTTGGACCGATTGTTTTAAAAACCACGCCACCAAATCCTACTTCATATGCTTTTTTACACATTTCATAGCAATTACCAACTGGTGAAGATGATAAACAGAATGGATTTTCAAATTTTACTCCTAAAAATTCAATACTTAAATCTTTGTTTACCATATTAAAAACCTCCTAAATATTTATTGATGTAGTAAAGTGCTTCTTTTGCGCTTTTTACTGAACCAACAACGGTCTTTTCTTTATTTATTGATATATCACCAATAACAAATACATTACTATCACCAACTTGATAATTATATTTTGTTTTAACTTGTCCTCTTTCCATTTCTAAATCGATGTTACCTAGATCATATGTTTGTCCAACGGCAAGAACAATTTTATCTGCGGTCATTTCTAATTGATAAGGCAATCTTCGATGTTTAAATGTCACATGATTATCTTTACAAGCGGTAGGGACATAACCATCAATAATTGTGACATTATGTTTTCTTGCATCCTCTAATTCTTTTTTAGAAGCTTTAAATTCAAACAATTCTTCATAAACAACTGCACTGACATTTGTAGAACCTAATATTTTTAAAGAAGTACAAATATCCATCGATACATCGCCGCCTCCAATAACTAAAACATTATCATCGACTAAGACATGACCATCGTTTTCTTTTATTCTTTTTAAGAAATCAACCGCGCTTTCAACATATGGATTATCTTTAAACATGTCTAAAACTTTTCCTTTTGAATATCCAATGGCGACTACAACCGCGTCAAAATATGTTTTTAATTCATTTAAAGTAATATCTTTACCTATTTCTGTATTTGTATGGTATTTTAGACCTAAATCAATTATTTTATTTATTTCATTATCTAAAACTTCATTGCTTAAACGATATGATGGAATACCATATCTTAAATATCCACCCAATTTATCATTTTTTTCATATAGATCAACACTATAACCATGTTGTAGTAATAATGAGGCAAGAGATAAACCACTTGGACCAGAGCCGACAATAGCAATCCTTTTATTGTTATCGACACCTTTTTTAAGAATTTTCATATTTGTTTTTTGTTCAAAATCACAAACATATCTTTGTATTGAGCCTATATCTATTGGTTTATCAATTCCACATCTTAAACATCCCTTTTGACAATATTTTTCAGTAGGGCACACTCTCGCGCAAATCCCTCCAAGAGGATTATTTTCACGAATTGTTTCTGCCGCACCTTTTAAGTTATCAAAACGGACACTTCTAATAAATTTTGCCGGATCAGTTCCTGCTGGACATTCTTTACTGCAAGGCGCATCTAAACACAAAAGACAGCGACTTGCTTCTAATTTTAAAGTCTTAAAATTTAGACCTGCATCTAAATCATTTAGGTATTTGCATTCCATATAAAAATTTACTCCTTAGGTAAAATGTATTATAGCAAAAAATGGGGGGAGTTTCAATTAATGGAAATAAACAGTAATATATTCCCACTCATCAAAAATTTCTAAAATATCTTTAGTGGGTTCTTCAAATTTATTATAAAGATTTATTAAAACATCTTCTGGAACCCATTTTTCTTCTTTTCTTTCTTTATTTAATTTTTTTAATAATTCAAGTGGTTTTCTTAAAATTACAAGTATTTTTCGATCAAAATCTTTGCCTAAATCGTAATATTTTTTTCTTAAAGAGTTTAAATCAATAACTGCATCTAAAATGACAGTAAAATTACCATCTTGTTTTGAATAATTTAATAATCTATTTTCAAATTCTTCCCAAACTTCTTTTTGTTTTGAAAAATCTTGATATTGTCCAGTTAATTCAAATCTTATTTCATCGCTAGATATAATGTAAGTATTTGGATGTGAGGCTTGATATTTTTTAGCCCAAGTCGACTTACCACTTCCAGGTACCGCACTTAAAATGATTAACTGTTTCATACGTTAAAATTATATATGATGGATTGTATAAATAAAATATTTTATTTATTTTAATTATCTTTTTCTTCGTAAAGTTTTATATCACGATAAATATCTTTTAATCTTGGATACATTTTTTTATAGGCATGTTTATATAAATAATCGTAATGCTCTGCATTTTTCTTGTTAGGATAAAATACTTTACCTTCGTGTACCATTGCTTTTATAGCGTCATAAACATTATTAAATTCGCCTGCTGCAATAAAGGCCGCGATTGCAGCGCCTAAAGAGGATGTTTCATAAGTTTGAACACGATATGTAGGTAAATTAAATATATCTGCTGCGATTTGACATATTTCATCACTTTGTGAAGCTCCACCAGATATCATTATTTTTTTAATTTTTTTGTGTTGTCTTTTTTCTATTCCTTCTAATCCTCTTTTTAATTCATAATCAATGCCTTCAATAATGGCACGATATAAATGAGCTTTTGTATGTGTATCACTAAACCCAATAACAGCACCTCTTGATAATGGTCTACCTAAACCTGGCCCCCAATATGGTTGCAAAATTAAACCATTACAGCCTGGAGGTACATCATTAAGATGAGAATTTAATATATCTTCAATAGGAATATTTGTTTCTTTTGATTGCTTTTTTTCTTTTTGTGCGAATTCAGTAGCGAACCATCCAAGCATCCAATAAGCACGATATACTTGAATTTCTGTATTGTAGTAATTATTAATCACACTTGGATAGGCAGGTAAAAATGGTTCAGGAGATACATATTTTTTATTTGTAATAGTAATAGTTGATGCAGTGCCACAACTAACCGCTCCAACATCGTTATTAATAACACCTAAACCTAATGTTTCACAACTCTTATCAGAACCAATAGAAAACATTTTAAGTCCTTCTGGCAATCCTGTTAATTCGCTTGCTTTTTTAGTAATTGTTCCTATAATTCCTCCAACTGGAACAATCTCACAGAGCATTTTAAGTTTAACACCAAAAATTTGGCCTTGAAAATGTTTATCAGATTTATAAAATCTTCTTTTTCTAAACTGTGTTGGAAAATGACCAGTGTAATTTGAAATAGAATCTTTATATTGATTGGTCAATTGATATGTTACATATGTAGCAACAGACATATAGCGAGTAACTTTTTTCCATATTTCTGGTTCATTTTCCTTAATCCAATGAGCAGGGGTACGAGCACGATTTAATACTAAAGTTTGATATTTTCCGGCAATCCAAAATAGTAAAGTTGAATACCATGATATTTTTTCTTTTGCTTGTGCTTGTCTTTGATCTAACCATAAAATAGCAGGTCTTAAAGGATTCATATTATCATCACAAACAATAACTGAATCTCTAAAGCAATCTAAAGCAACGCCGATAATATCATCTTTTTTATCAGCGTGTTCTTCTAATAATTTTTTACTAATTTTACAAAGCGAATCAAAATATATGTTTGGTTCTTGTTCAGCATAACCTGGTTTAACACTGAAATAAGGTTTTTCATATTTGATTTTTTCAAGGGCAATAATCTCGCCTTTTTTATTGATTAGTGCGCATCTTAGTGATTGTGTTCCTATATCGATTGTAAATATCAATTTGCCTTTTTTGTTCATGACTTATCTCCTTAAATATTTATAAATATTTTAGATAGTTCAATAACCATTTATATCATAGTCAATTAATTTATTTTTAGCAAATAGTAAAAAGTAATTGATTGCTGTTTTTAACAAAAAACGCGTAAATTGCAACTATTTTGTTAAAATTTACACATTTAATTTTAAATAATTAAATTTATCTTGTTATTTAACTTTACTTTATAAGTAAAAATTTGTAATAATATTAAAGGTTATGAAACTATTATCCGTTATTATTCCTTGTTACAACGAATCAAAATGTTTAAAACATAATATCGAAGACATTGTCATTCCTTATTTTAATAATCTTAATATCGACTATGAAATTATTTTAGTCAATGATGGTAGTAGTGATAACACTAAAGAAATAATGAAAGAAATTAAAGGTGTTATCAGTGTTAGTTATGATGATAATCATGGTAAGGGTTATGCGATAAGGCAAGGTATTTTAGCAAGTAAAGGCGAATATATATTATTTATGGACACTGATTTATCAACTGATTTAAGCGCGGTTCATAGTGTTTTAGAAAATATTAATAAATATGATTTTATAGTTGGTTCAAGACATTTAAAAGAATCTGTTATTCCACAAAAACAACCTCCAATTAGACAATTTATTGGATGGGTTTGTCGTAAATTAGTTAATATCTCCTTTGGCTTTCATTTAAAAGATACACAATGTGGTTTTAAGGCTATTAAAGGTGACATTGCAAGAGAAATGTCTTTAAAAACTATTGTTGATCGTTTTGCTTTTGATGTTGAATATTTATATTATGCGAAATTACATAAATATTCTATTTTAGAAATTCCTGTTACATGGATTAATGATGAAAGTTCCACAGTAAAAATTGGAAAATCAAGCATTGAATTTTTAAAAGATATGTCTAGAATCAAGGAAAACAAAAAACACTATTTGGAGAAAATAACTAATGACTAAAAAAATACATTTAGTTGGATTAATAATTATTCCTGTTGTTTTTCTAATTATTGGTTCTTTTTTAGATTTGCAAATCGCTCAAGGAATTTACTTTAAAGATAATTACTTTGGCATCATTATGTCAGCCTTTGGTGAATATCCTATATATTTTTCTATTTCTTTGATTGGTGGATCATTTTTTTATTTAGGATTAACAAATAAAAATATTGCTTTAAAAATATGTTTTCCTATTCTTGGAATTATAGCACTTGCTATAGCGACATATTTTCAAGGTGAACATATTATTAGCCGTAACGCTTTTGATATAGAACATATGTGGTATGTTAGTTATCCAATTAGTTTGATATTGTGTAGTCTTGGTTTTGTAGCAGGATTATTTTTAACTAAAAAAAGTGATAATCCACATCTTTTAAAAACTTTAATTATTTTATGTGTTGGAATATTAGTCCCTGTTATTATTGTCTTTATATTAAAAGATGTTATGTTAAGACCAAGATTTAGATTTTTAATTGGTGATGTTGGTGGTCTTGGTTTAAATTTAGTTGATGATTTTAAGAATTGGTGGGAAAGTGGTAAGGATTTAGAAAATTCTCTACGTTCACAATATCCAAATATTAAAGACACACTTAGTGAAGAATTTGCATCATTTCCAAGTGGACATACAAATTCAACCGCCTGTATTGTTATTGTTTTAGCTTATTTAAGTCAATTCAATTCTAAATTAGATAAATATCAAATTCCGTTATTTTATATTGGGTTAATGTGGACAATAATAATGGGATTTTCAAGAATGACTGTCGGCGCGCATTTTTTAAGTGATGTCGCTATGGGAGCGTTAATATCTTTTATTACTTTTGTTTGTTTAGATTTAATTTTTTATAAAAACAAAAAGAAAGAGGTTGAGGTAATAACTAATGATTAAATTAATTGAAAAAGATGTTTATTTATTAAACCAAAACAATTATTCACAACGCATATTTGAAGGTGAAATACCTTTAAATAAAGGTATGTCGTATAATGCTTATGTTATTTTAGATGATAAAACTGCACTATTAGATAGTGCGGATAGTTCTGTTTTAAATGAATTTGTTGATAATCTTAAAACAGTATTAAATGGAAGAAATCTTGATTATTATGTCATTCATCATTTAGAACCAGATCACACTGCTGGTGTTATGGAAGTTTTAAAATTATATCCAGATGTAACTTTATATATATCAGCATTAGGTTATACATTTTTAAAACAATTTTTCCCAGATGCGGAATTTAAAAATGTTGTTAAGGTAAGTGAAGGCACTAAATTGAATTTAGGACACCATGAATTAACTTTTGTTAACGCTCCAATGGTTCACTGGCCAGAAGTAGTGGTTTCTTATGATGCTTATATTAAAACATTATTTTCAGCAGATGCTTTTGGCTCTTTTACTGTTATTGAAGATATTGATTCTAGCGATTATAAAGATCAAGATGAACTTCTTTATGAAGAAAGAAGATACTATACAAATATTGTTGGTAAATATGGTGAACAAGTTCAAAACACTTTAAAAAAAGCAAAAACTTTAGATATTGTAAGATTTTGTCCGTTGCATGGTCCAATTCATACAAAAAGAATTCCGACATGTTTAAAATATTATGATTTATGGTCTAAATATGAAAAAGAAGAGGATGGCGTCTTAATTGTTTATTGCTCTATTTATGGACATAGCGTTAAAGCCTATGAATATTTAGACAAACGTTTAACCAAATTAGGTGTTAATCATGATAGTGTAAATTTAAATAAAGAAGATTTTTCTGTTGCATTATCAAAGAGCTTTATTTTTGAAAAAATTATTTTAATAGCGCCAACATTTAATATGGATTTATTCCCATTAATGCGTGAATATTTATTAACATTAAAAGATCACGCTATTAAAAATAAGACTTTTGCGCTTATTGAAAATGGATCATGGGCGCCACAAGCTAAATCACAAATGGCTAAAATTATTAATCAATTTAATTCTTGTCAAACAATTGCGACAGCATTAACTATTAAGTCATCCTTAAAAGAATGTGATTTAGAAATTTTAGATAAAATTTGTGATGATATTTTAAAAGGCGATTCATGCCAAATTAATAAAAATAGTTCGAATTTGCATCATTTTAGATGTAAATTATGCGGTTTTATTTTAGAAGCAGATAAATTAGATCCTAATTTTAAATGCCCATTATGCGGTAAAGATGCTTCATTTTTTGAAATGATAGATTGAGGAATTTTTATGGATAAAATATATAAACCTTGGATAAATGCATACGATGAAAATTGCAAAGACACTATAAGTTATTTTGAAGGTTCTTATAGTGCAATGGTTGGAGATGCTGCTAGTAAATATCCTAATGTCATTGCCTATGAATTTATGGGCAAAAAAGTTAAATATAAAGATTTTAAAAAAGAAATATATGAGGCAAGTTTAGCTTTAACTTATCTTGGCATTAGACAAGGTGATAAAGTTACTATTGCTATGCCTAATTCACCAATGGGTGTTATCATTTTTTATGCATTAAATAAAATAGGGGCAATTGCTAATATGATTCATCCCTTATCTAGTCAAGGTGAATATGAATTTTATTTAAACTTTTCTAAAAGTGTTGCTTTACTTTGTCTTGATCAATTTTATGGAAAAGTCAAAGCTATTAGAAATAATTGTCCAAATTTAAAATATGTTATTGTTGCTTCAATTAAAGATGGACTACCATCTTATATGAAAATTCCTTATGCTTTAACACTTGGAAGAAAAATTCAAAAGATTGATAAAAACGAAAATATTATTCGTTATAAAGATTTGATTTCAAGTTCTAAAAAAGTAGGTGGAATGATTTTCCCTAAAGTCTCTAGTGATGATGTTGCGGCGATACTATATAGTGGTGGCACTACTGGAACAACAAAAGGTATTTTATTAACAAATAAAAATTTTAATGCTTTATCTTCTCAAATTTTAGAATTTGTTAAATCTTACCGTGTTGGTGATGTCTTTTTAGCGGTAATGCCTATTTTCCATGGTTTTGGTTTAGGTATTGCAATTCATACAATGTTCTCACAAGGAGGACATGTTGTTTTAGTACCTCGTTTTACACCTGACAGCTACGCTAAATTAATTAAGAAATCACACCCTAATTTTATTGCTGGGGTGCCTAGTCTTTATGAAGCAATGTTAAGAACTGATTCAATGCAAAAAGCTGATTTATCATCTTTAAAAGGAATCTTTTCTGGTGGTGATTCATTAAGTATTGAATTAAAAAAGAAACTTGATAAATTCTTAAAAGAACATAACTCAAAAGTTACTGTTAAAGAAGGATATGGGATGACTGAATGCGTTACTGCATCTTGTATTACTCCTACTCGTTTAGAAAAAGAGGGAAGCATTGGTATACCATTACCAGATATGATCTATCGTATATGTAAACCTGGTACAGATGAGGAATTACCTTTTAATGTTCAAGGTGAAATTTGTATTGCAGGTCCTACTGTTATGAAAGGCTATCTTGATAATGAAGAGGAAACAAAACAAACATTAATTAAACATCGCGATGGTTTAACTTATATCCATTCTGGTGATATTGGTTACATGGATGAAGATGGTTATATTTATTTTGTTCAAAGATTAAAAAGAATGATTGTTTCTAATGGTTATAATATTTATCCAAGCCAATTAGAAAATATTATTGATAAAAATGAATATGTACATATGTCATGTGTTATCGGTGTTAAAGACCCAATTAAGGTTCAAAAAGTAAAAGCTTTCATTATGCTTAAAAAAGGTATTGAACCATCTGAAAAGATCAAAAAAGAAATTTTTGAATATCTTAAAAAATATATTGCTAAATATTCCATGCCTTATGATATTGAATTTAGAGAGACACTTCCTACCACTTTAGTTGGTAAGGTCGCATATCGAAAATTAGAAGAAGAGGAAGAGGCAAAACAAAAATAATTTTAAAAAACACAAACACTCTTATTTTTTCTTAATTTTTACGTTGTAAATTTATAATAAATTTACGATAATAGTATCATGATAGCAAAAGTAAAACATATCGTGGATAATAACAAAATAACTAGCATCTTACCTACTCAAAGGTATGTTGATCCTAAATATGTTTATATTGCAACAAATAACGCTCGTTGTGATAAATCTGAATTATATATTAAAGAAGGGGATCATGTTAATTGCTTTCAAGTTATTGGAATGCGTTATGCAAAAAATTTTGTTCAACCTATTCATGCGACTGTATCTGGCACTTTTGTTGGACTAGAAAAACATTATCATCGTAATGGAAAACTAATCGATTTTATAAAAATTGAAAATGATTTTAAGGATACTTTTGATTCTAGCGTTAAAGAAAGAAGTAAAGAGGAAATTGAAAAACTAACAAAAGATGATATGACTAATATCATTAAGGATTGCGCTTTAGTGGGTCTTGGTGGTTCTTCTTTTCCTACTTATATTAAATTCCAAACTAAAGAAAAAATTAATGTTATTTTAATTAACGCGATTGAATGTGAACCATACATTACTAGTGATCAAAGAATAATGATGGAATCACCACATCGTATTATTCAAGGTATTCAATATGCTTTGCAGGCATTTGACTGTCATCAAGCTTACATATGCATTAAGTCTAAATATAAACAAATTAAACAAGTCTATGATTTATTATTAAAACCATATCCAGAAATTAAAATTAAGACTGTTGGTAATTTTTATCCACAAGGCTGGGAAAAAGCCATGATAAAAAGTGCATTAAATATAGAACTTAATGAAAATGAACTTCCAATGCAAAAAGGAATTATGAATTTTAATGTCTCAACAATTGTTGGTCTATATAAAGCAATAAAATATAACATTCCTGTCGTTAAAAGAAATATTACTGTTACTGGTGAAGGAATTATGTATCCTAAAAACTTTAGAGTAAGAGTAGGAACACCTGTTAAAGAATTAATTGAATTATGCGGTGGATATTCTCATCCTGAATTAAATAAAGTTATTATTTTAGGTGGACCAATGATGGGAGCCTCACTTCCAAGTGATGATTGTATTATTACTAAAACCGTTACCTCTGTTATTGTTTTAAATGATCATCAATATAAAGAAGAACCTTGTATTCGTTGTGGTTCGTGTGTGATGTCTTGTCCAACGCATTTGCAACCCGTGATGATTATGAACGCTGTTAAAGCAAAAGATAAAGAAAGAATTAAAACACTTAATCCTCTAAGGTGTATTGAATGTGGTCTTTGCACATATTCTTGCACAAGTAAGATACATGTATTAGATTACGTTAGAAAGGCAAAAATCTTTGCAAAACTATGACATTTATTAAAAAAACGTCACCTTATTTAGTTAGAAAATCTGATGTCAAATCTATGATGTTAGATGTTTTAATTGCGTTATTACCGACATTAATTTTTGCTTTTGTTGTTTATCAATTAAATGCTTTATATATCTTTTTAATCTCTAATATTACAATGATT
>CALVRV010000011.1 GCA_944358865.1 uncultured Bacilli bacterium
TTAGAAATAATGATATTAAAAATATTTTAGATGTTGAGTTTTAACACCACAAAATAGGGTTATCGTCTAAAGTCAGGTTATACACATTAATTAAATATTGGTAAGAAAAAAAGAGCAAAGTAACAATTATTTACATTTTCGAGTGAATTTTTACATTTTTGTTTAAATTCATACGTTAATTTGATATGCTAGAAGCATGGAAACAATAAAAAGAGAAAATTATTTGTCAAGAATTAGACCTTATTATGATTCACCTTTAATCAAAGTAATTACTGGGATACGCCGCTGTGGTAAATCTGAGATTTTAAAGCAAATAATGAAAGAAATTGAAAATGGTGGTGTTGATAAAAATCACATCATTTATTTAGATCTTGAAAGCATTCAATGCAGAAATATCAAATCAGTAGAAAAATTAGAAAATGCGGTGGTTTCATTAATTAAAGATGAGAATAAATACTATATTTTTATTGACGAGATACAAAATATTCCGAAATTTGAAATAGGAATCGCAGCAATTAGAAACAGTTTAAATTGTTCTTTATTTGTTACAGGTAGCAATTCGAAACTTTTAGCAGGTAAACTTCAAGACAGATTGACTGGACGTGCTAAAGAATTTGAAGTTTATCCTTTTACTTACAATGAATATTTAGAATACAAAAATATTAATGGTATTAAATTAACACCAGATGATTTTCGCGATTATCTTCGTTTTGGCGGAATGCCTCAAAGATTTGAAGAAGCTAATGAAATAGAAATTAGAAAATATCTTATTGGACTTCACTCATCAATTATAAAAAAAGATGTTTATGGAAGTCATAAAAGGATAGATAAAGTACAATTCAAAACTGTAGCCGAGTATATATCATCAACATCGGGGAGATTGTTTTCGGCATTATCTGCAGCAAAAAAATTGAAAGAGAATTTAACAAGGGAAGAACAACGTTCTTTTTCAAATTTAATCAATAAATATGCGGAATATTTAAAAGAGTGTTATTTAATCACTGAATGTAAACCGGCATACCTTAAAGGTAAAGAACGACTTAACGGAACACGTAAGTTTTATCCTATTGACGTTGGAATTAGAATGGCTCTTGGAAATGCATACGATTATGATGATACATTTGCACTTGAAGCAGTCATTTATAACGAGTTGTTGGCAAGAGGATACGAAGTTTACTATGGGAAATTAAGAGATAATTCTGAGATTGATTTTGTTGCAATGAAAAATGGCAAAAAATGTTTTATTCAAGTTGCATATGTTATTAATAGTCAAGAAGTTAAAGATAGAGAATATGGAGCATTTGATACCATAACTGACGGATCGCCACGTTATGTGTTATCATTAGACCAATTTGATTCATCGACAAATGGTGCAACTCATCTTTATATCATTGATTTCTTACTTGGAAAAGTTGATATACATCTATCATAATAACTGATGAATCTAAACAAAAATGTGAAAATTCATACGCTAAACTATACGAGTTTTAAACTGAACGATATAGAGAATTCTATTTACGATTCTGCAAAGAGGCACGCTAGTAGAAAAACTAAGAGTATACATTGACGAGAGTTATTACTTTAGTAAAATAAAAAACAACCCAGTTAAATTTGTGGATCAACTGTATACCACAAGTTTATCTAGGCATTATAGTGCACAAAGCTTAATTCGTCGAAATTAGGCTTTTTATGTCTTTTTAATATTTTTGTCCGGGTCCCAAATACCCAAAAAATGCAAAACAGTGGTATTATTCGAGTGTCAGAGAAAATTTTCCCGATTTAATTTGGTATTATTTGGGTTATTGGAAGACATTGATGGCGGTAATATAAAAATAACCAAAAGGGGATGCGGATATTTTTTCGGACTAATATTGATTATAATTTAACATAAATTCTTTTGGGGATAAATATCCTAATCGTCTCTTAATTCGTTTATTTTTAAACCAGATTAAATATTTTTCTAATTCAGTAATAAAATCATCACATGTTGTATATTTCCAATCATTTGGATAAAAGAACTCATTTTTAATTGTTCCAAAGAATCCTTCACACATTGAATTGTCTGGAGAACACCCCTTTCTAGACATAGATCTTTTATAACCATATTGTTCCATTAACTTTATCCAAGAATCTATTCTATAATGGAAACCTCTGTCGCTATGAATTAGTATCCCGCAATCACCAATAATTTCATGTGCTTCCTTTAACATTTTATTAGTTAATTCAGAATTCGGAGATTTACCAATTCTCCAAGTAATAGGAGAACCATCAAAGCAATCAATAAGAGGAGACAAATAGACTTTACCATCTTTTAATGCAAATTCAGTTATATCTGTAAGAGCTTGTTTATATGGTTTATTCACAATAAATTTTCTATTAACTATGTTTTCAACTTGTGGACTTATTTCTCCTTTATAAGAAGAGTACTTGAGTTTTGATTTTGGCATATAAACAAATAGTTTTTCTTCTTTCATTAACCTAATAATCACTTTTTCAGAGATAACAATTCCATATGATTTAGACAGCTCTTGTTTTACTCTTCTATATCCATAACATTCATAATTATTAAAAAATATTTCTTTAATGATTTTCCTTGTAGTTAAGTATTTGTCAAAGTTTAGTCTTTTTATTTCATAAAAATATGTTGAACGTTTTAAATGAATTATTTTAAGCAACTCATTGATTTTATATTCTTCTTTTAAGGCGTTGATTATTTGAGTTTTTTCCTTATTGCTTAATAGAGAATAATCAACGCCTATTTCTTTTTTTAATATTTCGTTTGCTTTTTTTAGAACTTTATTTTCAAGTTCGAGTTTTAAATGTTCTTTTCGAAGAGCTATTATTTCTTCTTCGAGTTCTTGTTTTGATTTATCTTTCTTTTTCATAATTGGTTCACCAGTTAGTTCTTTTTGCCATTCATATAAAGTAACTCTAGTAACATTATACTTATTAGCAACAGTAATTGCTGACGAATCTCTTAAAACTAAATCAACAATTGCTTTTTTCTTATCTTCATCATTTAATATCGTTGGCTTTTTATGAACTTTGTGTTTTCTAATCCATCTTTTATCTTTTTTTACCCATGCTTTTAATGATGAAGCGGATGGATAACCAAATTTTTTACATGCTTTAGTTATGTTTTCACCATGACTAAAGTAGTATTCTATTACTGACTCTTGTTCCTCTTTACTCCATTTAGATGATTTATTCCTCGTCCTTGAAATTAAAGGTTCTCCTTTTTTTCTTTTGTCTCTCCAAGATCTTAATGTATAGCGATTAATCCCTAATGCTCTTGCAGTCTTAGATAATTGTCCATCATAGGTATCTAATAAATTTAATGCTTTTTTTATTTCTTCTATTTTGTGCATACTTGTCCTTTCTATTTAGTCCAAGTTTTTGTCTGCACTCCCAAAAAGGGAAAATAATATTCACCAATTTGGGTAATATTTTATAATTCATTCCGAAAGGAGTGATTTATGGAATTAAATTTAATCGGCACTTTAAATGTTTTAAAAACGATGAAAATGATGTCTAACTTTAGTGAACTTGCTCGTACTTTTGGTAAAGACAGACATACAATTAAAAAAATGTATGATGGAAAGGAGGCAAAAATCAAAAAGAAAAAGCCATCAGAGTTAGATCCTTATAAGGATGAAATAGTTGAGATTTTATCTCATCCTGGAGTCAAAGTGAAAGCAGCATACTGGTATTTTAAAAACGAGAAAAATATAAAATGCAGTTATGATAATTTCAAATCATATGTAAATAAATTCAAATTATTTGAACAAGCAAAGACATTTACTCCACATCCATTATTTGAAACCGATCCAGGAAAACAGCTTCAAGTAGATTGGGTTGAGTCAATTAAAATTACAACTATAGAAGGCGAAATAATAAAATTTAATCTTTTCAGTGCAACTTTAGGATATTCAAGATTTCATTACTTTGAATATTCAGAATTTAAAAGTGAGTCTGACTTTAAAAGATGTCTAATTCATTTCTTTAAAAAAATAGGTGGGACTACAAAAGAAGTATTAACAGATAATATGTCAGCAATTGTTAATATTAAGGAAGCAAAAAAGCAAATACATCCATCTATAATTCAATTTTTTAAAGATTTAGGAATAAGATTAAGACTATGTCAGATAAGAACACCTCAAACTAAAGGAAAAGATGAAGTATCAAATAAATTTGCTCAATGGCTTAATGCTTATCAAGGGAAAATTAAAGATAAAAATCACTTATTAAAACTTATTGATAAATTAAACATCGATATTAATAAACAAAAGAATACTAGAACAAATATTCCACCTATTCTTTTATTTAAAAAAGAAAAAGAATATTTAAGTCCTCTTCCTAACAGCGAATTATTAGATTCTTACGAAGATGAGATGCGTTCTTGCAAGGTACCATCAACATTTCTTATCGAATATAAAGGAGCTAAATATTCTGTACCTCCTTATCTTATCAATAAAACAGTTAAATATAAAGAGGTCATGGAAAAACTTTATATTTATTATCAAAACGATTTAGTAAGTGAACATCAAATTAATAAAAAGCATACAATCAATTATTACCAACACGATTATAAAAATGGTTTAATTGGAAAATTTAAAGATGATGAAGATATTGAAAAAATAACTAGTGAAAACCTTGCAAAATTTAAAGATTTAGGAGAAAAATAATGTCTAATTATATAAAATTGATTAATAATTTTGATTCTTTAAAATTAAATACTTTTAGAAATAATATTGATTCATTCATTGATGAAGTTAATAGTGGCAAAATTAATGTTGTTGATGCGTTTTATTCTTTAACAGAAAAAGAAATGGCTTTTAGACAAGATAGAGTTAATAAAGCTATGATTACAACTTCTCATTTTCCTTATGTAAAAACATTCGACGATTATGATTTTTCTTATCAGCCAAGATTAAATAAAGATGAGATATTAGATCTTAAAAATCTTAGGTTTATACAAAATAATGAGAATATTGTTTTTATGGGAACTCCTGGCGTAGGGAAAACACATTTAGCGATTTCTGTTGGAATAGAATGTGCAAAAAATCGATATCAAACTTATTTTATTAATTGTAATGAATTAATAATGCAGCTTAAAAAAGCTAAACTTGAAAATACTTTAGCTAGAAGGCTTAAGCATTTCACTTCTTATAGTGTTCTTATTATAGACGAAGTAGGATTCCTTCCAATTGATGGAGATGATTCTAACTTACTATTTCAATTAATATCTATGAGATATGAAAAACATCCTACTATATTTACAACTAATAAAAGTTTTAATCATTGGGGCGAAGTATTTAACGATTCAGTTATAGCAAATGCAATGTTAGATCGTATATTGCATCATTGTAAAGTTTTTTCAAATTATAGGTCCTTCTTATAGAATGAAAGGAAAGGAGGAACTATTTAAAGAAGACTAACCAATATTGGTAAAAGTTATTTTCCCTTAATTGGTAAAAATTATATTGCTTTTATCATAATGATAAAAGTTACCATAATTAGAGCAAAAACAAGTGCGAGATAGTAGAGCTCTTTCCATAATTTTTCCCATCTATTTTCGAGATTGCGAAACCAACTTTTGCTTATTTGTTCTCTTAAGTCGCTAGTTATAACTTGAAGAGTAGAAAAACAAATCTCCCCATTGGTGATTGGAATATTTTTGAAAACATTTTCGTACATATCTTCGAGGGTCTCTTTTATTTTTCTATATATGCTTTGTCTCTTATACAAGCGATAATGCAAAATTATATTTAATATCACCACTAGAATGAAAGCTGCCCATGAAACGATTGTGATAGCAAGGTTAGGAGGGTATGCAAAACAGCAACAAGAAATATATGCAGCAACAAAAGCAACATATGCGGCAAAGAAAAACGACATAAACAAATTGGCTTGTTTATAACAAGCGGTAGATGAATTATTTATAATAGTATCTATGCTTTGAATTTCTCTTCTTATTGAGTCTTCGACATAAGCTTCTTCTCTTGTTAAAGGAGTATGTTCAACAGTTTCGATAATTTTCATAATCATAATTCCTAATTACTGTAAGAAAATATTAACAACTGTTTGTTTGGGTATAAAAAAACATTATTTATAACAAACAAGGTCAAATGACGTATAATAGTTTTATATATGTGGAAAAAGAAAAATGCAATCAAATCTCTAAATTGGTCTTTATCTATTTCTTCTTTTATTGGGGCACTTTTGTCTTTTATATTACTGCCAAGTAATTTTTGGTGGATTGGGTTAATTATATTTGTAACAACATTTATAATAGTGTTTTTCACAATATATTTAGTTTTGAGATTCAAGAAACGCCACAGAATTTCGGGAAGAGGATCGGTTTTTATTGAATCTAGGTATGGTAATGTTCTGAAAATCAAAAAAGATAAACGCGAAAAAACAAAACCGGTTGTTGTGATTCCTGTTAATTCTTCGTTTGACACTATAGTAGAAGATAGCCCAAGCATTGTAGACAGAATTATTGAGGGGACTTCGATTCATGGACAATGGTTAAGACAATATGCTTCAACACCTGAATTATTAGAAAAACTTGATAGGGATATTAGTCAATTTATTGCTAACAAACATTTGATTCCTATTAAAGTGCTAGACAATAAAAGAGGTAAGAAGGATGTTTATCCTCTAGGAAGCTATGTATTCATTGAAACAAACGATTGTATCTTTTTGTTATTCGCGCTAACTGAATTTAACGAACATAATAAAGTTGTAAAAAAAGATGCCGAGGAATTTACTATCTTAATGAAAAAACTTATGGATATAACTGATGAATGTGCTGGTAAACACGTCTATATTCCTGTAATGGGAACAAAAATTGCTCTTTTTGGAATTAATGATTTAGCTTCGTTTGAATATATAAAGAATGCAGCCTTAAATAAAAAATGTTCCTTGAGGGCATCTATATCTATCGTCATCTTTGAAGAGTCTAGAGATAAAGTCTCTATCTATGATTAAGGAGGCACAAAATGAGCCATAGAGTATTTATAAGTTTTAAAAAAGAAGATTCTAATTATAAAGCAAAAATTGTTGAAAGACTTAAAGAAAAAGAAATACAAGTTAACCACTTAGATGAAACAATTCAATCAAACAACATTGACTATGTAATGCAACAAATTCGTGATAAATGGCAAGGTTCAACGACAGTTACTGTATTTTTGATTGGGTTACATTCTTCAGAAAATGAGGGCGTTGATGCATACGGAAGAAATCACCAAAGCTTTATTATTAGGGAATTAAGATCGGCTCTTTCTGATAGAGATGGTAATCCTCGCGATGGTATTCTTGGCGTAGTTTTGCCAGAAATGGAGCAGAAAATCTATGGCGGTTCATATAAATGTGAGCATTGCCAACAGCTTATAAATGTCGTCAATATAGATGATTCAACTGTGATTAGAGAGTTCTCTAAGAATTATTATTTAAAAGCAGATAGATGTGGACATTATAGCGAAGATGGTCGGTTTTGTGTTTTGTGTCGATATAGCGAATTTATGAATGACCCTGAAAAATATATTGATAGAGCATATGATAAGATTAATGAACCAATTGCTAAGTTTGTAACTTATAAAGGAATTAATCATAAAGGAAACTATTAGTTCACTATTCAAATAGGAAATTATTATGGCAAATTCAAAAGAAAGAATAGGTGTTTATCGTGTTGGCGAAATAGCGGAAAACAACGGATGGCTATTTCGTGAGCAACCAATAAACGACATTGGAATTGACGCTCACATAGAATTTATTGACTCATCGAATAAACCAAAGCAACTAATAGCGTTGCAAATAAAATCTGGAAGTAGTTGGTTTAAAGAAAATATTAAAGGCTGTGTTATTTTTCGCGATATTGATGAAAATCATTATTTGTATTGGACGATGAATTCTTTGCCTTGTATTATAGTTTTACACAATCCTGATGACAATATTTGTGTGTGGCAAGAATTGTCTAGAGATACAATTAAAAAGACCAAACACGGCAAAGGGAAAGGATATTATGTCCAAGTTCCTCTTAACCAAATCTTCTTGGATGCATCATCTAACAAAAAGTTATTATCATTATCTAACCTTCCCGAACATATTGTGAATTACAATTTTTTGTTGTCTCAAAAACCATTTATGGAAGCAATTCAAAATGGTGGAATTGTAAAACTGCATTCTTTGGAATGGGTGAATAAATCTAGCGGTAGAGGTGATACTGAATTAATAATTGATGATGGCAGAGCGATCAGGAAGTATTCTTATCCTTATTGGTTTCCGTATACGCCATATGTAGATGTTTTTCCTCGTTTATTTCCGTGGGCCGCTTTTACTGCTGATAAGGATTTTTATGAAGATAATGATAAAGCATTATGGAAAGATTTAAACTGTTGGTATGACAAAGAAGAAGATGATTGGATTGTGGTGGGTGAATCATTCAAAGAATTCTGTGCAAGCCTTAATCCAATGAGGAGCATCGACCATGCTGGTGAAGTTGCTGAATATATGCTCGTTCTTACATTAAATGATTTAGGAAAAGCATTTTTAAAGATAGATGAATTTGTATCGAATGTGCAACCATATAATTCCGTCAGACCCAGAGGAGGGGACGAAGAGGTATGAATATTAAGTTATCCGAGTATAGAAATCCAAATCCAACTGATGGCAGATATGAATTGGATCCAACGCAAAAATATGTATTAATGGATTTTGAATCAGAGTTAAAAATGCAGTCTGCAATTATGATGTCTTTTCAGATAATGGGGGCTCCGCCAGCCATCAAAAATTATCACGCATGGTTATATAAAAATGGTTTCGATATTAATTCGCCAAATCCAACCAATGCATTTGTATCTTCTTTTTATGGAAATAGGCCTTTGTGGAAGACGGATTATTCACAAGGCATTGTTGTAAAAGTTGATGGAGATGACGATTATTATATTGTTATGGAATGTAGTTCAAAGAATAAAGGCTACAGACATACGAGAATAGTGTTAACTCTAGGTGGATGTTTATAAATGTTTTATAACAAAAATGCTAAGCCTAAACTTTGATTAACAAATAACAATTTTCAAGCAAAAAATCCAATTTGCAATCTGGAGTGTATTGCTTTACATGTTTCGACAATAAATCTTGCTACAAAATGCCACAAAAGAATTATTGCAAAAACAATTTGTATATTGTTAGAACAAAATGTTCCGTGAAAAGAACAATCAAATTTGTTTATTTGGAGTTATATTTTAAGAGAAAGGAGGCTATGCATAGTGAAATTTAGCGATAATCTAAAGGAGCTTAGAAGAAAACATAATTTAACTCAAGCGGAACTGGCTTCTAAATTGTTTTTATCTCGTAGCGTGATTGCAAAATATGAAAGTGGTATAACAAAACCTACAAAAGAGAATATAGAAAAGATTGCTTTATTTTTTAATGTCAATATACGCAATTTAATTGGTGATGATGAAGTCACAGGCGTAGTTTTAGATAATGATAGTATAAGAGAAAAAACTAAAATAACCTTGCTTATTTTTTCTATAGTTGTTTCGCTTTTATTTTTAATCATTTTCTTTCTACCAATATTTAAAACATATGAGTATAAATATCCAGTTGCTGTAGGGGAAACTCCCGAAAGAATAATTGGCTTTAAAAGTTCTTTTCAACTGCTTTTAGAAAACAATAAGCCTTATGGAATAATATCTTTTGTTTTGTCAGTCTGCGTTTTGATTTATTCGTTGCTTTGTTTAACTATTTTTAAGAATAAAAGTTTTACATGCAGACTTATTGATTATATTCTTGTAAATATTTTATTGTTCTTTACTTTTTTAACTTTCGCTTTTACATTCGGTTATGCATTTTGAAATATATGAACACAATTATTTTGGCGTTAATGGCTCTTTCTAATATTACAGGTTGTGCCTCTGGTTCATATTATGAAACCACAAATGAACACTTGATGGACTGTGTTTTAGAGCATTATGGTTCAGTTACCGCAAAAGATGAAACATCAATTTTAAAGCAAATGGATGTATATAATTTGGAGGGAAGCAACGAATATTTACTTGTTCAGTTTGATGACGATAATGTTGCTATTTATAGCAAAGAGGGCTGTGAAATTGTAAAAACTTATTCAGAATTTAATTTCACCCAATTAGAGAATAAATTTGTGGTTTATTCAGATAGTGAACTTGGTTTTGATTTCGCTTATTACGTTGAAAATTCGGATTCGTTTGAAGCATTAATTGGTCAAAATTTTGATGAACAAGTGGTAGCTACGTTCTATGATACCATGGAAAAGAAAGCTGGCGAATATTATAGGGACATTGACATTACATCGGATGCCCACGTCATTGATAATTCATTTTATTTTGAAAAATTACATTATCGTCATGCTTGGAATTATAACGGAACTTGTACCATTGTTGCTTCCGAGATTCTTTTTGGGTATTATGACACTTTCCAAAATGATAATCTCGTAGATGAATCATATGACATTATATCTAGGCAAGCTATTTACAAGACAGATTTTAATGTTGAGGACTTTAACGTTTCACCAGGAGCAGATGATTATAGCACTGACACAAGTGATTTTCATGATTATTTGTGTGAAATAGCAAGAGACGAAATACATGATGATCCAGAAATTGACGGAATGTCGACTGTTAATCAAATAAAATTGATTAAGAATTATCTTTCTAAAAGAAATATTCAATATACTCTTTCAACTTCTGAAGGCAACTGGGGAGATTTCATCACATCTCGTGCAGAGGCACTCATAAAGAATGCAATTAATAATAATCGACCAATCATTTCAAATGGTAAATATCACTCAACTGTGGCGTTTGCCTATGATGATGATTATGTTTGGGTTCATACAGGATGGGGTTATGTTGCAGCGACTCCTTGGTCTACCTATAGGAGTAATTTATTTACCAATTACACTAGCGGATGCATCGATATTGTTTCTCTTGGAGATGAGCATGTCCATTCCGATAATTATTATGCTTACAATAAAAACCAATATATTTGTCCTTGTGGAGAGAAATTCACATCTTCGTTAATAACTCCTGAGGATTATGGATTTGAGCCACAGTACTATTTTAATTCAAAATCAAAATCATTTGTGGCTGATAGTATTTCCGTTAACACCAATAGATTAAGATGCGGTTACATTGAAGAAGAATATATTAATTTATCTCCAAAAAGAAGCGGAGCAGGGACAGCTTATTTAGAATATTATTTCGACAAAGCGGTAAGAAAATTTGATATGAATTTATCTTATTGGCAATCTTTAGACAGGCTTTCAAAGTTAAATTCTTCAGCTGATTTTTATGTTTTAAAACATTATGTAGATGAGAGTATCGACTATTATTATTGGGAGCATTCGCTCGATTTAATAGATGCAAATCTCACAACCGATAGATATAATCAAGATTTATTTAGTTTTAATTACGTAGGTAATGAAGTTTTCGGCTTCAAATTTTATCTAACTTCTTCAGCTACGGGAGATAGAAACTTGGGAAGAGTATCCATAGGCAATATCACGCTAGTTCATTCTCTATAAAAATATTTTCATAACAAACATTTGTTATTATTTAGTAGAACAATTAATCGCAATTCTATTTGTCGTCAACAATAAAGATTCTGAGTTTTCACTGTAATAGACTATTTGAAAAGTGCCACACAGCGGCGATTTCTATTTTGATTGAACAGGCCAAATGATAAAAAAAGAAAGGAATAACGAAATTATGAAACAAAGTAAAGTTTTAGATTTGTTTTTTGGAGCAACCATTACTCTTTGTCTAACTTCATTAATTGGATGTGCTGTTAATAATAATTCTGAGGATTATTCAGACATTGATGGCGGTCCAAATTCCAGAATTGTTGGATTATATGAGTTTGATTCTTCGTCTGATTATTTGAATTTTTACGAGACTTTTAAAGAATATAATACAGAACGCTTTTTATGTCCAATGGACTTTCATAATAATTCTCTTAATTATTATTTTAGGACCGAGGGGATTAACTATAACGATTTTCATTCTAATAGATATGACATCGACTTTGACTTGATAAATATGTTTTTCGAATTCGAACTAAATGATATTAAAATTAAATTTGAAACCTTTGATTTAAGTAATACTGATATTTCTTTTAACAATTTTTCGATTTCGTATGATTTTGCTAAATCAAACAAAAAAATACAAGTTAATTACTATATTAATGATATTTCTTTCGCTAAAACTCAATGGCTTTCTGATGATATTGTCAACAATTCTGTTTTTGCCAATAAATTAGATAGCCTTACCTTATTCTTGGAGGAGGGGGTAAATTATGTTCTTTAAAATATTCAATCTTTTTGTGCTTGCTTTGACAAGTATTTGCTTTGCTAATTCTAATGAAACGATTGGTAACAAAGGGTTTACTAACGATGCTCTTGAGATGGATAATTCCGGACTTTATGATCAAGACATACTTGAATTATATAATTCAACAATCAATATTAATGATTTATATTTAAGAGATACTTTTCAAACATATTATTTCAGTAACCTTGCAGATAATATTGGCAAGAACACAAAGGGTTCGTGTGGTTTCGTTGCAGTCGGAATGATTCTATCTTTCTATGATACTTATTGGGACGATAGTACTATTCCAGAAACCTATGATAGCCCTTGTGAATTGTTTTCTGAAAGCATACTACAAAGCACATCTTCACCAGGAATAGTAATGGAACCAAACAGCATAGCTTACGCCAATCAGCAAACATATTATTCAAATATATCTATTAATGGAGAAAGTTATTTTCATTTTAAGTTGATGGATTTATATAAAAACAATATTTCAGATTTTCCTTATGATTCTGGAAAAATGGCTTATTCTTATGGGCTTGGTTATAACGATTACTATAATTTGTTTCATTACTACCTTACCAATTATTTAGGCCTTCCAAATAGTGCATATACTATTCACAGAACAACTAGTTCGGTAAGAAGCGAAGCAATTAAGTTAGTGAAACGAGGCATACCGGTGAGATTAAGTATTAGAGATAGTGAAAAAGAACATGAAAACCATTGTGTAGTAGCTTATGACTATGATTCGGTCACCGATTCTCTCTTTTGTAATTTTGGATGGGGCGCAAATTCTACCCATGTTACAATTGAACAAATGGAATATGAAGGTTATGCTTCGTTAACCGCAATTGAACTAAAAACCAGCCACTCACATTCTAATAACTATTTCTTTTTGGATGAAAATAATCATGAAGTATCAAAATGTTCTTGTAGTACAGTAATACCAACAGAAATTTGTGTTTTAAATGATTATTTAGATACTGTTCCAACATTTAAATGGAATTCGTTGATTAAAGAAAAATGGTTCCAAAGCATTGGGTTGCATCACAAATTTAGCATATTAAGATCTAATCATTATGAGGTTTTTACAATTGAAGATATTTATGATAATAAAGTCACTCTTGATTCTACCAATTGGGAAACTACGATTAATATAGCGACGCCTCGTTATTATGCTTATGTTGGTCTAGCATCTGACATCGATCCATATTGGGATGACTATTATTGTTTGCAATTGTTTAGAGAACCAAATAGATATTTGAACAAGTCATCATTCTTGCCTTCAGATTGGGGGCTTGCTGCTAGGTATTATTTCTCTAATGAATTAGATTCATATCATCTTTCAATTGAACCAGAAAGAAGATATGCAACCGCAACAATCAATGGTCTAACAGTAACAACCGATAGATTAAGATGTGGTTATATCGAACAATCTTATGTTGTTTTGTCTCCAAGAAGAGAAAATGCTGGTAGAGCCTATTTTGAGATGAATTTTAACACCGCTGTTTATTCGTTTATGTATCGTGCTTGTATGTGGAGCTCATCTGAAAACCTTGATGGTATTGCGATAATTCAAATAAAAAATTCTAGTGGTGTTTGGACAACACTAAAAGATATTCCTGTTTCTTCACTTCCGACAAAAGCAAACGGAGTGGCGCAATTTGTTGAACAAACCTCGCAAGGCATCTATGGATTGAGATTTGAGACGACAGCTACAGCAACAGGAACAAGAAATAAAGGAAGATTGTGTTTGGATGATATTGTCTTTAGTACACAATCTGGAACACAAAATAATTCTTATGCTAGTTTTGATTACAGTACAAAAAATTAATTTGATTTTTAAATTATCTGATTTGACATGAATTCACGCCATAAATTCTCTATGTCGTATTCCACTTATTGACGTTAGAGATTGATTGCTGATAGCAGATTAATTGTTTATGAAAGAGTTTTTCAGGTGCTTCTAGAATGTTATTAGACACTTAGTTATCTATTTATTCAATTACTTAAAAATGCGTCTATACGCAAAATATTCGTAAATTCTTAGGCTCTCTGAAATCTAGTGGGGTTTAGCGGGGAGTCGTATATAAAAAGCTCCAAACTATGAAATCTGTATTCGACAGTTTTTTGCTTAATTTACTCTTCTGAGCACAATTTAGCACACTTTGTTTCACTGAGCCGAATATGCAAATTGATAATGCCAAACTAAATATGTTGTAACGCCAAACTCAAAATGCGTGTTTTACAATATTCCACTAATGGCTTGCTTGTCTCTGCGCCAAAAGAAGATATCTAATGACTAACGGAAATCCTAAAGCCATTGAAGCTATTCTTGATGAGTCGGGTCTTTAACAGTTGAGACCCTAGTTAACTTTAGAGGTATTGAGATATATCCTTAAGGACATTTTTATTTATATTATCAAATATTAAAAATAAAAATGTGGTAACTTTTTGAAATTTTGTATTATAATAAATCATTCGATTTATTAAATGAAGATTTTAAAGTTATGGGCACTAATATTGATTATATTAATAAAGTATATAGTGACTTTAGTAAAATACACAGAGCCCAAAAAAGATATTCATATTACAAAGGAATTATGACTAATGAAATATTGTTTAATGTCAGGAAAACGACATTTAAGAAATATCAGGTTTGTTTAGATGACGGAAGACTGTTATCTAAGGCCGAATATGATATTTATAACTTTATAAAGGATAGGAACGGTGCCTCATTGTCTCTAATAGCAGAGGAATTTGGTTATTCATTTGTTAGATCTGCACTTTACCATGTTAATAAATTGATACAATATGGTTTAGTGCAATTAATTGGTGGAGTCGGCTCTCATAATTCTATATACAGAATTAAATAGGTTCATAGAAAATATCATAGATAAAAACTTGATAAATTTATAAAGGAAGGATTTAAATTATGAACTTTTTCAACTTTTTCCCAGTAGGACAAGGACTATTCTATGCGGGACTATTGAATGATGGTGATTACTCATTCGTTTATGACTGTGGTTCTGAATCTAATCAGCGAACACTATCAACATATATTAACGAGCTAAAAAGATGGAACAGGAATGATAAACTCGATTTTGTAGCAATATCACATTTCCACAATGATCATATCAATGGAATCAAAGAATTGAATGATAAAATTGGTTTTAAGCACCTGTTCATGCCATATGTTTGTTCAGATGTAGAGATACGTTGTTTATATATTGCCGGTAGTTATGTTGAAAGCCTTTCAGAAAACGAAATTGGAAACGATGCATATCGTGATAATTTAGTTTTTATTATTGAAAAAGCTTTAGAAATAGATATAGATCATTCTAAAGATTTTGCTTTGTCCACACAGGATTGGGTGTTTATTTTTTTCCAAGGAGCAATAGATAATGCAACATTGGGTGAATTGAAGAGAAAGTTGGATGAATACAAAGAAGCGAATGGATGCTCTAATATCATTGATGTTATTAAAAATGGTGGAATATTTGATATTAAGAATATTTATAGGAATGTTTTTGGAAATAATTTAAACAAATATTCTCTTATTCTGTTGCATTATCCAATTGCGCCCAATACTTTTAGAAGAACATATTTTTATCCTAATCAATATGCACTAGCCCATTATTTGAGAGCACATCCTTTATCAAGATATTATTGGGAAGGATTTTATCCATATACATTATTGACAGGTGATGCTGAATTCGATTCAGACATATCTTCTAGAATATCAGCAAGTTTTCCAATGGGGATAAGTGGAATAATTCAAGTTCCACATCATGGTTCAAAAGTCAATTGGGATTTATTTAAAAAATACTTTGCATCCTGGAATATTTTTAATGTTTATGTTGTTCCATTTGGTACAAGAAATCGTTATGGTCATCCACATATTTCTATTGAAAGTGATGTTACTTCAATTAAATATTACAGTGTTAATGAATATTCAGGATTTCCTTATTGGATAAATTAAACACTAAAGTAAGCAAATAATATTGGGCTTTAAATTTTCGTAGGGGGTAAGTGAATTACCTTTAAAGTTAAGTAGGGGCTCTTCAATAGAAAATCGTCAAGTTCTGGCGATTTTTTTATATTTTCCCCTCTTTCTTTGAAATTTTGTTATTTTTTTATCAACAGGAAAGATAATAGCCTTTTTCTTATAACAGTGCATTACTCTATTCCGAGATCTAATGAAATTTGAGAATCCGTTTCCTGCTCTCATTAGTTTTTTAATCTGTGAGTTTGCTCCTTCTGTAGGACCATTTGAAAGTCTTTGATCATCAACGATTAAATATATATTTAAAATATAGTCTTTCCGATTATTAAACATTCTAAAGACAGGGACAAATTCATTTATAAATATTCCATTCATATTAAAAGCTTTATTAAATTGTCCTACTTATAAATTGATAAGCAAAACTATAATAAAGGACTACTTTTTCTTTTTTTATTAACAACATTAAAAAAGACGGCATTTTACTCCCTACTTAACTTTAAAGGTGTATCAAATCCCTACAAAACTTTAGAGAACTTAATTAGTTAATTTATTCGAGAATTAAAATAAACAAACTGCTAAACAAACGTTTTTGTTCATGATTGATAAAAAACTTTGTTTATAAATTTAGACTTTATTTGATTTTATTTGATAAAATAATGGCATGTGTATTAGATGCATTTATTGTAATTCAAAAAAAGATATAACTATCTCTGACATTATTCCATATTCGATGACTTCTGCAAAGTTTACAAATAAAAATGTTTGTAAACTTCATAATAATTTAACGAATTCTGCTTTTGAAAATAAGTTTTCAAATTTGTTTCGTTATTTTAGAAGTCAACTTGGATATGTTGATCGCAGAAATGGCGAGGCAATTAAATTTAAGGCTGATATTTACGCTAATGATGAATTGGTTTTGCAAAACTGTTCAATGTCAAGTTTGAGAGATTTCTTTGAAACAAAAATTGCTGGTGATGGCGACGGAAATTATCACCTTGTCAATGTAAAACCTGAATTCACAAAGCTTATTAATCCTCATATTTTTTATAGAGTAAACATAAACTGGGTTGAATTATTTTTATCAGAAATAGCGCAAAAAACCATTGCTAAAATTGCATATGAATTTCATTGTTACAATAACGATATTAAGCAAAAGGAAGCTAGATATGATAATATTGTTAACTTTATTTTAAATCATAATGATTCGAATCCTGTTGAGATAATTGATGATGTTGTTTTTGATGAAATCACAAAAAGCTCATTTAGTTATGTAGAAGGTGCTCATGGCTTGTTCGAATATGCACAAAACGGGAAAAGATACGTAGTTTGTTCGTTGTTTGGAGCGGTTTGGTACAGAGTAGAAATTAGTGATGAATTTGAATCTAATTACGATGAAAAAATGTATTTATTTTTGCTTGATGGTACTAGCGAAAACATGAAAACACAGCTATCGGAGTGGCGTGTTCAATTAATGGTGGTATTGGGCCAATACAAAAGAATTTATTTTTCAATCCTGTAACAACAAAAATTTATGATATTCAAGAATCGAGAAAATTTCTTGAACCTAGAATTAAAATAATGAATTCTTTGATTAATGGAGCTATTATCACGATTAATCAGTTAAAAAAATATAAAGATATATTATTAAAGACTGATGCTGATATGATAGATGACATTGAACTAAAAAAGATATTAATGTACCAAGAAAATATTAAAATTACAGCACTTTTGAGTTTTTATGCTTTGCAAGATTTAGAGATTAAATCTATGAAAGAAAAGGAACTCTTAGATTTCTTTTCAAATAAATATGGGAAAATTATTAATTCGAATGTTCCTGATCTCATTTTATCCGATGGTTTCATATCACAAGTAAAATCTGGCATTGAAAATTTTGATGCTTTAGAAAGAAATAAACTAATTATCAAATAAATGTTTGCTGGTTTAACAGTTTAACCCCAGTGTCCCTGCAGTTTTTATCAGGGTTTATATTTTTAAGTCCAAAATAGTGGGGCAAGTGTGGTTTGCTCAAAATCCCTGTTTTCCTACGCCTGAAATGGATTGTTTTCTACTATAGAATAGTAGAAATAAAAGAAAAGGCACGCATTAGTTTGCGTGTCTTGACATTTCAGAATGGCGGAGGAAAAGGGATTCGAACCCTTGCATCCTGTTACAGATCTACGAGCTTTCCAAGCCCGCCCCTTCAACCACTTGGGTATTCCTCCATTCAGCGTTATAAATTATATCAAAGTATAATTTTATTTAAAATAGTTTTTTTATGTTTGTATATTTTATAAAATATAAGTGTCTATGCAAACAAGAATTGTTTCTAAATTTGAAGAAGGGTTGACGATTGAAAAATATGCTCGTAAAGTACTTGTAAATTGTCCTTTATCTTTGATATATAAATATTTTAGAACCAACTGTATTAAGATAAATAATAAAAAGACTAAATTAAAAGACCGTATTAAAGAAAATGATACGATATATTTTTATATTAATGATGAACAATATAACTCATTTATATCGAATGAACCTTCTAAAAAAGGGTCTGATTCTATTAAAAAATATATATATTATGAAGATGAAAATATCATTGTAATAAATAAGCCAAGAAAGATGCTTGTTCAATCAAAAGATAATAAAGAAAAATCATTGACTGAATTAATGCAAGAATATACATATTATTGTATGAAAACAAGTAATGTTAATTTCTTTTTCTCGCCTGCTCATCGTCTTGATAGAAACACTTCTGGTTTAGTAGTGTTTGGTAAATCTGTCAAAGTTATGCAAAAACTTGGTGAAATTTTTAAAGACCACGAACAAATAGAAAAACATTATTTAACTTTAGTGGAAGGTAATTTATATGGCGAAGGAAAAATAGATATACCTTTACATAAAGATATAAAAACTAATATGGTTAGAGAAACTCCGATTAATCAAGGTGGAAAAAGTGCAATAACGCTTTATAAAGTTTTAAATAATTTTAAAAATTATACCTTTTTAGATGTTCAAATTTTAACAGGTCGCACTCATCAAATACGGGCTCATATGAAAGCAATTGGTCATCCAATTATTGGTGATCCAAAATACGGTAATTTTCAATTAAATAAATATTTTGAAAAAACATATGATTTAAAATCTCAATTATTGCATTCTTATCAAATCATTTTTAAAATTAAAGATGGTGAATTATCTTATTTAAACAAAATAAAATTTTCTTGTCCATTAGATGAAAAATTTAAACAAATTATTAGTCAAATAAATACTAAAGGAGAATAAATTATGGCAAATGACATATCAAAAAGATTAAACAAATGGCTTAATAGTGAAAAAGTAGAATCAAAAGACAAAGAATTATTAAAAAGTATGACTAAAGAACAATTAGATGATGCTTTTTATAAAGATGTCGAATTTGGAACAGCTGGAATGCGTGGTGTCTTAGGTCCTGGTGATAATCGTTTAAATGATTTTACCATTACTAAGGCTAATTATGGTTTTGGCCTATATCTTTTAAAAAAATATCCAAATGTTAAAAAACAAGGTGTTGTTATATCTAGTGACAATCGTCACCAATCTCGTCATTTTGTCTTATTGTGTGCGAATATATTAAATGATTTAGGTATAAATGCTTATATTTTTGATAGTTTAAGGCCCACTCCTGAATTATCTTTTGCAGTTCGTTATTTAAAAGCTTGTGGTGGAATTATGATTACAGCAAGCCATAATCCTAAACAATATAATGGTTATAAAGTTTATGATGAACAAGGTTGCCAATTAGTGCCTGAGAAAATTAAAGATTTAGTGGATATTGTTAATTCTTTAGGCGATGCTTTAGATTTAAAAATTGATGTCAGTGATAAAAAAGGTGAAACAATAACATTAAATGATGATATTGATAAAGCCTATTTAGAAAATGTTAAAAGTATACAAATAAATCCTTTGCTTCCTAAAAAGGGGTTTAAAATTGTTTATTCTCCTCAACATGGCGCGGCTTCAATGCTTGCTTTAAGATTATTTAAAGAATTAGGTTATGATTTTTATCCTTATTTACCTCAGTGTAGCGATGATCCTGATTTTAGTAATACATTATCACCTAATCCAGAAGATCCTAAAGCCTATACATATTTAATTAAATACGCAAAAGAAATAAATGCAGATTTAATTTTATGCAATGATCCTGATGGTGATCGTGTTGGTGTTGGTGTTAAAAATAAAGATGGGGAATATGTTTTAATTAACGGCAATCAAGGTGCGTGTCTATTAATGGAATATATTTTCTCAAATTATATTCAAAAAAATATCATGCCAAAAGATCCTATCATGTATACAACTGTTGTTTCATCTTCTTTAGGTTTAAAAATTGCTGAAAATTATCATGTTAAAGTTGAACAATTTTTAACTGGATTTAAGTTTATTGGCGAACAAATACATCATTATGAAGTTTTAGATAATGGTCCAACTTTTGTTTTTGGTTATGAAGAATCTTATGGTTGTCTAATTAAACCATTTGTAAGAGATAAAGATGGTTTACAAGCTATATTAATGTATTCTGAAATGGCATTATATTATCATCAAAAAGGTCAAGATTTGCTGGATATTTATGATAATTTGCAAAGAAAATATGGTTATCATATCGATGTTACTTTATCAAAAGAATTTGTTGGTTCCAAGGGCAATGAAGAAATGTTAAATCTTATGAAAGAACTACATGATAATCCAATCAAATCTTTAAATAATGTCAATGTTTTTAAAGTTGAAGATTATTTAAAAAAGATTTCTATTTGTCATAATGAAATTAAGCCAATTAATCTTCCTAGTTCAGATTTAGTTAAATTATATTTTGAAGATGGTTCAATTATTTCAACTCGACCTTCTGGCACTGAACCAAAATGTAAATTTTATATTTCTACAGTTAAAAAGACTTATGATGAGGCAGTAGAAGCAAATAAAAGACTACAAGAAAATTTCTTTAATTATTTAAAAATTTAATTAATTATTTCTTTTAAAGTATCGACAATACCTTCGTTATTATTATCATTTTTTGTAATATATTTTGCTACTTTTTTAACTTCTTCAATTGCGTTATTCATCGCAACACTATGAAAAGCCCAATTTAGCATTTCGATATCATTAGAATAATCGCCAAACGCAATTGTGTTTTCTTTATTGATATTATAATATTTTCTAATATGTTCTAGACATGTTGCTTTACTTGTTTGATTAAAAATAATTTCACCAAATTGTGAGCCATACCACAATCTTAAAGCGCTTGTTTTATATGGTTTTAAAACTTCATTTAAATAATTTATATCTTTAATTTTATATAAAATCAGTGTCATTGGATCTTCATTTATTGTGTCATTAAAATCTCCATAGATGATATCTCTATGAATTCCATGTGGCCACATTAAATCAATTAATTCTTGATCGTGTTTTATCATCCAAATTTTATCGTTAGATTCAACAAAAATATTATCACAATATTTTGGACATAATTTATGAGCAAGTTCTATAGCAAAACTTTTATTAAAAGTTGTTTTAATTATTGGAAAATCATCATCTTTTGGATTAAAACAATAAATTCCATTAAAGCAAACAAGCGGGGAATGTAATTCTAATTCATTATAATATGGCATTAATTCGCTTTTAGGTCTTCCACTTGCTAAAACTATTATATGACCATCTTTATTTAATTTTTTTAAATATTGTTTTGTTAATGGTAAAATCTTTTTATCTTTATCGTCTAATAATGTTCCATCCATATCAAAAGCAATTAGATATTTTTGGTTATTCATCTAATAATCCAACCTTTTCTTTTACTCTTTTTAAGGTTTTACTAGCGATTTGATGAGCTTTTTCTTTTCCTATAGAAAGAGCTTTTTCATATATTTTATTTTCTAACATATAATGGTATCTTTCTTGCAATTTTGATATTTCTTGACAGACCACATCAGCGACTTCTTTTTTAAAGTCACCATAACGATGACAATCTTTAAAATTATTGCAAGCTTCTTCAATTGAAATATTTTTTAATGAAGCATATATAGTTAATAAATTAGAAATACCAGGTTTGTTATCTATGTCATATGTAATATCGCTTCCTAAATCAGTAACCGCGGACATTATTTTTTTACGTATAGTTTTAATGTCATCTAATAAATATATGTCACCCTTTGGATCACTTTTAGACATTTTTTTACTTGGGTCAGATAAAGACATTATTCTTTTTCCTACTTTGTTAATTTGCGCTTTTGGTACGACAAAAGTCTCACCATAACGATTATTAAATCTTATTGCTAAATTTCTTGCTAATTCAACGTGTTGAACTTGATCTTCTCCAACGGGGACGATGTCACAATCATATAATAAAATATCACACGCCATTAAAACAGGATAAGTAAATAATCCTAAGCCAATTCCATTTTTATTATCAATTTTACTTGCTTTATCTTTAAATTGAGTCATTCTTGATAATTCGCCCATATACATATAATTTTGCATGATGGAATTTAAAATAGAATGTTCATCAACTTGGCTTTGTAAAAATAATATGCCATTTTCATAATCAAATCCTGCCGCTAAATAAAAGCAGGCGATATCGATGCTATTTTGTCTTAATTGTTCGGGTTCAATTGGCAAGGTTAAGGCATGCAAATCAGCAATAAAAAATATTGTATTTCCTTGTTTTTGTAAATCTTTAACATTTTTTAAAACACCAATATAATTACCTAATGTTAATTTTCCAGTTGGTTTTATACCAGTTAATATTGTATTTGCCATATTTTTTTACCCCTTATGATTTTACATTTTATTTGTTATTTTTTCAATTTAGTATTTATAAAATACTTATTTAATATTTATCACAAATGGAATAAAATATTAACTAGGTAGTTAAAATGATTAAAATTTATACATCTCCTTCTTGTTCTAGTTGTCGAAAAGTCAAAAAATGGTTTGATGAACAACAAATTCCTTATATTGAAAAAAATATTTTTCAAATAAAATTAAATGAAAAAGATTTAAAAGAAATGCTTATCAAATCTGAAAATGGCACGGATGATATTATTTCAACAAGAAGTAAAATTGTAAAAGAAAAGAAAGTTGATTTAAATTCCATGTCTATTAGTCAACTTTTAAAATTTATTGAAGAAAATCCATCAGTGTTAAAACGTCCTATAATGGTTGATGATAGAAAAATACAAGTAGGGTATAACGAAGAAGAAATATCAAGTTTTATACCACGTGCGAAACGTTTAGCAATGTGGGCTTGTAGCAAAGAAAATTGTGAAAAATATGATAATTGTGACTACATTAAAGGATTAGAGGAAGAAAAATGAAAATATCAATATTTTCTAAAGACCTAGATACTTGTTTTCCTATTATCGAACAAATTAAACAAGAAGCTTTTAAAAGAGAAATTGAAATTAATGATAATGACCCTGATATCATTATTTTTATTGGTGGTGACGGCACTTTTTTAAAAGCCATTCAAAATAATATTGATCGACTTGACGATGTCTTGTTTTTAGGTATTAAAAATAAGAGGAATTCTTTAGGATATTTTTATGATTTTGATGTTGAAGATGTTGAAGATATTTTTGATTTATTAGATTCTGGTCTATTAAAAATTAATCGCGTTAATTTATTAAAAGGTGTCGCATTTTCAAAAAAAGAAGAACTTGAATTTTACGCTTTTAACGAAATTAGATTATCTAATATGGTTGAGACATTAAGATGTCAATTATTTATCAATGATGAACTTTTTGAAAAATACGCAGGAGATGAATTAATTGTTTCTACACCAAGTGGAACAACTGGACTTAATAAATCTGCCGGTGGCGCGCTTATTTTTCCAGATTTAAACGCTATTGAGATAACACCTTTAGCAAATGTTAATTCAAAAATATTTCATACCTTATCAAATCCTTTAATTATTCCTAATAACTGTGTTATCAAAATTGATAATATTAATGATGGTGGTCTAGTTAGTTTTGATTATGTTACGTTAGAACAACATATAGATACATTAGAAATATCTCGTTCTAATTTATATGTTTCTTATTTAACAAAAAATAATATTTCATTTATTAAAAGAATAAAGGATAAATTTGATATATGATTAATTTAATTTTTCTTATTTCACCACAAGCAGATCTAACAATTGGTGAAATCGCTATATATATTTGTGTTGGCATTGTTTTTTTAATATTAATTTGCATTGGTTTAATTTTTTTAATTTCTTATTTAAAAAAGAAAAATAAAAACATTAAAAAAATTGATAAAAACGAATTATTTTTATCTCTTGGTAGTAAAGAAAATATACTTAATTTTGAGCAAAAAGGCTCTAGATTAAGCATATTTTTTAAAAATAAAGATCTTATTGATGTTAATAAATTAAAAGATTTAGGATTTAATAATTACATTTTACTTTCAAATAAAATCACTTTTACTTTAGATGAAAATCTTAAAAAATATATTAAAGATTTCTTAAATTAAATGGTGTTTTATTAAATCTTTTTTTATTTCCTCTAAGGGAAAACCAATTACATTATTAATTGATCCTTCAACATTTTTAACAAAATGATATTTTTCATCTTGTATGGCATAAGCACCAGCCTTATCGTAGCAAGTGTTTTCTTTTATATAAGAAAGAATATAATCATCACTCAAATCATTAAAATAGACAATAGATTTAATTGTTTTATTAATTTCAATATCTTTACTTAAAATAGTATATCCTGTTAAAACGATATGTTTATTATTTGATAACGCTTTAAGCATATTAAATGCATCGTGTTCATCTTTAGGTTTATTAAAGATTTTATTTTGAAAAATAACAATTGTATCGCAAGCAATAATTATATCATTTGGATAGGACTTAAAAACATCGTAAGCTTTTCTTTTTGATAAATCTTGACATAATAAATCATTTGGTAAAGTAATCTCGCGTTCATCAATATTTGAAGGTGCGATAATAAAGTCATTTGAAATTTGCTTTATAAGTTCTTGACGACGTTTAGATGAAGAAGCTAAAACTATCATATTATGCAGTAATAATAAGTGGAATAATCATTGGCTGACGTTTTGTTTCTCTAATGATTCTTGATTGTGCGACACTTTTCATTGTCGCTTTTAATTCAGCATAACTAGTCCTACCACTTAATAAAATTAATACCGATTTTTCTATTTCTTTTTCTATTTCACTAATTAATTTAACGTGTTTATCAAAAACAAAGCCACGTGTTGCGATATGAGGTGGATTAATTAAAGTATTTGTTTTAGGATTAATTCCCATGACAATTGCAACCATGCCATCACTTCCTAATAATTTACGATCGTTAATAACACCTTGTGGGAGGCCAGAGATATCACTTCCATCAATATATGTAACTCCCCATGGTACGTTATAACCTCTTTCACATTTGTGTTTTGCTAAAACAACAGATTCGCCATTACCTAAAATAAAGATGTTTTCTTTTTTCATTCCAACTTGCATCGCTACTTCGCCATGAATTGTTAGCATACGATATTCACCATGGACAGGCATAAAATATTTTGGCTTTAATAATTTTAACATTAATCGTAATTCTTCTTTAGCGGGGTGACCAGACGAATGGATATCACTTAATATAGAATTAGTTATTACATCCGCGCCACATTTAGTTAATTGATTGACAACATTATCTATTGATATTCCATTTCCAGGAATCGCGCTGCTAGAAAAGACAACCGTGTCACCAGGAACAATTCTAACATCTTTATGATCCCCATTTGCGATACGAGATAATGCCGCCATTGGTTCGCCTTGGCTGCCAGTACAAAGGATAACTATTTCATCATTGTTATAAAATTTAATGTTGCTAACATCAATAATTGTTGAATCTGGTATTTTTATATATCCATAGTCGCGTGCAATTGCTACTGCATTTTCCATACTTCTTCCAACTATAGCAATTTTACGATTGTTATTTAATGCACATTCACATATTTGTTGAATACGGGAAATGTTGCTAGAGAATGTAGAAACAATTAATCTACCCTTTGATTTTAAAAATATATCATTAATAGAATTAAAAACATTTCTTTCACTTGGTGTATAGCCTTCGTTTTCACTATTAGTGGAATCGCTTAATAATAAGTCAACACCCTCTTGACCTAATTTAGCAATTTTATTTAATTGAATATCAGGACCAATAGGTGTTAAATCAACTTTAAAGTCACCAGTTGTTACAATTCTTCCTTCTGGAGTGTCAACAACTATGCCAAATGAATCAGGAATAGAGTGAGTTACTCTAAAAAATGAAACTTTAAAATCATCAATTAAGACAGTGGTAGTCTCATCATATTCAACGATTTTAACTCGATCAGTCAAACGATTATCTTCTAATCGATGCTTGATTAAAGCGGCGGCAAGTTTTGGTGCATATATAACAGGGATATGGACGTTTTGAATTAAATATGGTATGCCTCCAATATGGTCTTCGTGTCCATGAGTAATAAATAAAGCTTTAATTTTATTACGATTATTTTTTAAATGCGTATAATCAGGAACTAAATAATCAATTCCAGGGAATTCATTTCCAGGGAATAAAACCCCAGCATCAATCAAAATTAAAGTATTTTGATTTTCTACACAGTATGTATTTTTTCCAACTTCACAAAGGCCACCTAAGGCGTAAATTGAAATAGGCATAGTTAATTTTGTCATATCTCCTCCTTTGTATACATTATTTATATGGAACTAAAATGTACAATCAAATTATAAGAAATTTTTATATAAAATTTCAATCTATTTCGTTTAAAGTTAAATTATTACTTCGTTATTTTTTTCTTTAAACGGGGCAAATTTGTCAATACGATCATAGAATAATATTCCATCAAGATGATCGTATTCGTGTTGCAAAACGATACTTAAATATCCTGTTGCAGTAATAGTTTCTTCTTTGTTTGTTAATAAATTAAAAGCTTGTATTTTAATTTTGTAGTGTCGATGAACAAGACCTTGATAATCTTTTTCTACGCTTAAGCAGCCTTCGCCGTTTCTAAGTGCCGCTAATTTTGCGCTTGTTTCGATAATTTTTGGATTCACTAGAATGTAATTATAGATTTTGTCTTCATCTTGAACATAAACAACAAACATTCTTTTGTTAACACCAACTTGTGGGGCAGCTAAACCAACACCAGAGCGAATGTTATGTTTTAAAGCATATTCTTCATCTTGAGACAATTTTAAGTATTCATTCATCGCATATAGCAATTCTATATCTTGACTAGACAAAGGCAATTCAACTTCTTTTGATTTTTGTCTTAATGAAGGTTTGTTATCTTTTACAATTCTTAGTTTCATGCGATTAATATAACACAATTTTATAAAAATTGTAATCAGTTATAAGTAAATAACTTGCTTTTTTATTTTTACTTGTTAGATTATTTTTATATGGATGACAAACTTTATCTTGATGTTATAAATTTAAAAAAAGCTTTAATAGAAAATAAAGATGTTAAACTTCTTAACAAATTTGAAAATGAAATGGAAAATAATGATCAAGTTAAAGTATTAGCTTATCAATTTGATATTGCACAGGTAAATTATAATGATGCTTTAAAACATAATGATCCATTATTAAAAACTTATTATAAAAAAATGATTGATTGTTATTATAATTTAAATCAAAACGATGTAGTCAAGCAATATAATAAGCAATATGAAAAAGTTAAAATTTTATATGATAAAATAAACGACTTATTAAATATAAAGGTATAATTATGCGAATTATTTCAGGTACATATCGTTCAAGATTAATTGATTATCCAAAATCAAATAATGTTCGTCCTAGCAAAGATCGAGTTAGGGAAGCAATATTTTCTATTCTTCGTTATAAAATAGTTAATAGTGTCGTATTAGATCTTTTTGCTGGTTCTGGCGCTTATGGATTAGAAAGTTTATCAAATGGCGCAAAATATGTCTATTTTAACGATAATTTTAAATTATCATATGAGTGCATTATTCATAACATAAATTTATTAAAGCCTTCAAATCTTGGCTATTTTTTATTAAATTTAGATTATAAAGATGCATTAAATTATTTTTATAAAAACAATATTAAATTTGATGTTGTCTTTTTAGATCCACCTTATAAGTTAGATGCTTATCAATATTGTTTGGATTTTTTATTTGATAATGATTTATTAAATGAGGGTGCTTTTATTATTATTGAATGTGATTCAAGTTTAAAATTTAGCATTAAAAACGAAAAATTTTTAATGAAACAATATAAATATAAAGATACAATAGTGTATGTAGTAAAGGAAAAACAATTATGAAAAAAATTGCAATCTATCCTGGTAGTTTTGATCCAATGACTATTGGACATCTTGATATATTAAAAAGAAGTTTATCTTTATTTGATGAAGTTATTGTTTTAATCGCTGTTAATAATAGGAAAAAAAGTCGTTTCTCGGTAGAAAAACGTTTAGAAATGATTAAAGAAATTACAAAAAATATGCCTAATGTTAAAGTTGATTTTACTGATGGCTTGACTATTGATTATGCAAGAAAAGTTAACGCAAAACATTTAATTAGAGGCTTACGCGCTGTGACAGATTTTGAATACGAATTTCAATTAGCGGCCGCGAATGAATTTTGTGATTCTAATATTGATATGATATTTTTTATGGGTCATAACGATACTTCGTTTATTAATTCTTCTACAGTGATGGAATTATTTGAAAATGGTGTTGATGTATCAAAATTAGTGCCCGCTCCTGTTTTAAAATATCTTAAAGAATTAAAATAAATTATTGTTTTAACATTATTAAAGATATCATTCGATTTTGAATTTTATCTTTTGATGCACTAAAAGTAAAATCACTTTTTAATGTGTCAAGCATATTTGTAAAATCAATCTGTTCTTTTTTAATATTATTTGTTAATAATTGAGATAAATTAGCTTTTCTTATATCTATATAGATACCATTATCATTTTCAATAACGGAGTCTTTTTCATATTCTTCTAATCGATTTATATCTTCATTTTTTAAAGGAAAATAAGAAGCACTTGGCCCAAATGATATTTTTAAATTTTTAATATCAATTAATGATGATATTTGTTTGATGGCCTTACTAGTTATATGTTTTAATGTACCTTCATATCCAGCATGAATAATAGCAATAAAATGATCTTGCTTTGAATATAATAAAATAGGTTGGCAATCAGCGTGAAAAATAACTAAAGGAATATTATTTTCAAAAGTATATAAGGCATCACATCTTAAACCACTTTCAAAACTATCTTTTCCTTTACCTATGTCATCTTGATTAACTTTTAATAAAATGTCGCTATGAAATTGATAAACATAGCAACAATTATTATAATTTATACCTATTTCTTTAAATAATGATATACGATTTTGATAAACTTCTTTTTTGTTATTTGTGACTTGATAAGCCATGTTTTTAGCATCTTTTAAAGATGTTATAGCAATAACATTATTATCAAAGTTATATTTTAAATATTTATTTTCCATACGCTAATAAAAAAAGGCATCGCTGCCTTTTTGATTTTTTGTTTTATTCTCCTGCAAATATTCCTTTATGATTCCAACAATCAATTAAGGTTCTAGCAAGAGCATAACTTGTTGTTCCGCCATCACGGCCTTCAAAATTAAACAAGATATCGCTAATACCATAAGTCCATGTATCAGATTCTGGATCATCAAAATCAATCATAAATATGGTTGGAGTTTGGAAGTTTTCTGGATCAGAAATATCTTCTAATAAACCATTGTAATCGCTTTGTTCGCCACCCATATAAGTATAATAAGGACGATCGCTAACACTTGTAGCGGCTTGTTCGAAAATACCAGCATGATTTTCCCATAAATATTTAGTGAATGTATTTTCGTCACCGCTTAATTCAGCGTCAGTTTCTTCATCAACAAAAATTGTATAAAGTCTGAAATCATTTCCATCTTCAGGAACAAATTCAGTTGAGTTCCAATTGTTTTGTAAAGTTTCAAAACCAGGTTGAACAGTTTCGCAACCAGAACATGATTTTTGAACGAATGCTAAAAAGAATTTTTTACCAAATTCGTTTTCTTGTTGGGTAGTTGCAGTTCCACTTTCTTGATTTTCAATATAATCTAATAATCTGTCGGCTTGAGATTCTTTTTCATCCGCACCATCAATTGATTGTTTAAAATTATTATAATAACTTTCAGAAGCGTTACCAGATTCAAACCAACCTTGAACACCATCGACAATATATGGAATAGAGAAGATAATTGCAAAGATACCGCCAACAATTAATAATGGTTGAACCCAAGCAGTGTCTCTAATCCATCTGCCTATCTTTGCGAAGAACCCTCCGATTGCTCTTAATATGCTCATTTAAAAGACCTCCTATATAAATATAGCGTTTAGATTTTAGCATTAGAAAAATTGCTTTTCAACAAAAAATAATATAAACAATTGTTTTTTATTCAAGTATAGATAAAATATATATCGTAGAGTATGAGAAATTCAACTTTAAAACGTTTTAAAAGAAAGACACATAATTTCTTCTTTGATCACATAAAATTAGGTGTTGCCCTTGATTATATTTATTCATTAATTGTCAGCGCCATATCAGCGTTTATTTTTGGTTTTGGCTTTTGCTGTTTTGCCACTGCCGCTAGTGATAACAGCATAACTATTATTACTGGTGGTGCTTCTGGTGTTAGCCAAGTTGTCTATATGATATTTTTAATATTTGGTGTCAATGTACCAGGTAATATTATTCAATCTGTTTTCTTTTTTGCTGTTAATGTGCCATTAATTATTTTTGCTTTTAAATGTATTGGTAAACGTTTTGCTATTTTAACTCTTGTTAATGTTGCTTTAACTTCTGTATTTATGTCTTTATTAGAAGCTACGCCATTTATTCAAGATATTGCGAAAAGTGATTTAATTAGTAATTCAATTTTATCAAGAGCTTTATTTGCGGGTGTATGTACTGGTTTAAGCAGCGCTATTGCTTTTAAAGGCTATTTCTCTTGTGGTGGAATCGATATATTAACATATTATATTTCACTTAAAAAAAGCGCTAATACTGGGAAATATACAGGTATTACAAATGTTACCATCATTATTTCTTATACCATCATGCATTTAATAAACAATGCAATTCATCCTGAATATGGTGATTTAATTCAACCAATAATTGGTATTTTATATGCTGCTGTTTATCTTGTTGTTGTTGTTTTAGTTATTGACTTAATTAATGTTAGAAACAAAAAAGTTCAAGTCCAAATTATTACAACTCAACAACACATGCGAGATATCTTAATTGCTAATTTCCCTCACTCAGTAACAATTATTAACGCTAAAGGTGGATATTCTGGTAAGGATAGATATGTTATGCAAATGGTTGTGTCTTCTAGTGAAGTTAAAAAAGTTGTTCGCGTTGTTAAAGCTAGTGATAAAAATGTCTTTATTCAAATTAGCAATTTGCAACAAGTATATGGAAATTTCTTTATCAATCCTATAAAATAGATGGGCTGGAGGAATACCCAAGCGGTTGAAGGGATCAGTTTCGAAAACTGACAGAAGGTCATGCCTTGCAAGGGTTCGAATCCCTTTTCCTCCGCCAAATATTTAAAATAGCGCCGTTTTGAAGCGTTTTTTGTTTAATTTGCACGATTTTTGAATAAAAATTACAATAAAATAAGGTAAAAATTACAATTCAAAATATGTGCAAATATTATATTGATTGAAATAATTTATTTCAAAATTTAAAATATTAGTGTTATGAAGAATGTAACAAAAACCTTTATTGATTTATATTGGGGGGATTTTAATAACATCCCGTTTATTTTACTTGTAATCTTTTTTATTGTTATATCTTTGCTAATTATATTTTTTATTGTAAGTTTTTCTTTAAGCATCCATAGAAAGCATGTTTTTAAAAATAATCTTTTAAATGAATCAAATACGTTAAGAATATTTTCAATTAATTTAAATGACAATTCTGTTTATTATTTTGATCGTATCGATTTAAAAAATAAAAAGAACATTCCGTTATCTGAATTTTATGATTTTTTTAATATTGAAGATGTAACAAAAATTAAACAATGGTTTACCGATATTTCTACTTTCCAAGATAATATCGCCCCATTTTTAGAAGTTGGTACAATTGTTGATAATCAAGGCACTCATAATGTTTTTTCTTTATTAAAGCTTATTTCATATCAAAAAAATTCAAATATTCTTCATCTTGAAATGCAAACATTAAAATATTTGTCATTAAAACCAAATACAAATGAGAAAAAAAATAGTCCTATTAGAAATACTACACTTTCTACGTTTGGTGAAATAATAAACAATTCTAAGAATCTAAAAGGGTTTTTATTTTCCTTAAGATTTACTTATGTTAATCAACTAGCGTTTAAAGAAAGTGAAGAAGAAAGATTTATGATTTTAAAATTAAAAAACGCTATTTATCCATACATTAATGATAAAAGAAAAAATCGTTATATATGTGAATTAAATCCTAAAGAACTTTTATTAGTGGATTTAAAAATGGATAAAAAAGAAATAGCATATCAATTTGCTTGTTCTATTTATGAAGCAGTCAATAAAGTTATATTATTAAACGACTATGAAAAATATTTTAGATTTACTGTTGGCATTGTTCAAAAATCTCTTTTTTATAAAGACTTTAACAGTATGTTAAAAGCCGCTAATGAAGCTTCTATTATTGCCTTTAATGAAAAAAGAGCGTGTTCTTTCTATGAAAGAAATCTTACACAAGAAGCTAGTCAAGAAAAAAATAAAGAACTTATTGATTCACTTATTAAAGAAGACAAAATACGTTATTTATTTCGACCTATTGTTGATGTGAAAGGCAAAAAAATCTTAGGTTATATTGAATCAATTAAAACATATGATTCTTCTTTTTCAAGTTACAATGAAATGATGCAATACGCTCATAGTTGTAAAAGAGATCGTGAATTATTTGCAACAGTAAGCAAAAATGTTATTCCGCGTTACGCTGATGAAAATCCTAAACCTAAGACCCCATTATTTTTCCCTGTATCAATTTTAGATTTTGAAAATATTGAAACTATTCTTCCTCAAATAACACGTATCGATAAAGTACATCTAGTTTTAATTTTTGAAGAGCAAGAAATATCTCAAACATCTTCACATTTAAAAGAGTTGATGAATTCTTTATCCACTTTAAAATTACTTGGCTACGAATTAGCGTTATCAATGATGGATAAAAATCTTTTATTAGATGTTAATTTTTATAAGATTTTTGACTATTTTATTGCAGGTACTTCAATGACTGGAGAATTAAAAAAGAATAATGTTACAAGAATTTCTTTAAGAACTTTAATAGAATCTTTGTTAAAATTTAAAAAGCCAATTATCGCTACAGGGTTAGAAGGTTGGCAATCAGTTGAATTAATGGTCAAAAGTGGTGTAAACTTTGTTTCTAGTGAAGCCATTTCCCCTTCTAGCGAAATGGTTTTGCCTGTTGAAAAAAAGAAATTTGAAAAATTATTAGATTTTACTAAATAGAAGAGGTTTTTATGAAAGAAAATAATACAGTCAAAAATCAATCTATTACTCGTCAAGAAGATGATTTTGCTAAATGGTACACAGATGTGTGCTTAAAAGCCGAATTAATGGATTATAGTGATGTAAAAGGATTTATTATTTATCGTCCATACGGTTATGCAATATGGGAAAATATTAAAGCATATTTAGATCATAGATTTAAAAAAAGTGGTCACGAAAATATTTATATGCCAATGGTCATTCCATCTAGTCTTTTTAATAAAGAAAAAGAGCATGTTGAAGGCTTCGCACCAGAAACATTAATATGCACGATAGGTGGTAAAAATAAAATTGAAGACCCATTAATTATTCGTCCTACAAGCGAAGTATTATTTTGTCAACATTATCAAAAAATAATTTCTTCTTATCGTGATTTACCAAAAAAATATAATCAATGGTGTTCTGTTGCTCGTTGGGAAAAAACAACTAGACCATTTCTTAGAGGAGCAGAATTTTTATGGCAAGAAGGCCATACTATGCATGAAACAGAACAAGAAGCACGACATGAAACACTTTCTATGCTTGAAATATATGATGAATTAGGAAAAGATTTATTAGCTATTCCATTTTCTAAAGGAAGAAAGACTGATAAAGAAAAATTTGCTGGTGCACTAGAAACATATTCTATTGAAGCCTTAATGCCAGATGGTAAGGCTTTACAATGTGGCACAACACATTACTTTGGACAAGGTTTTGCTAAAGCATTTAATATTTCATATCAATCTAAAGAAGGTAAATTAGAAACTCCATATCAAACATCTTGGGGCGTTTCAACAAGATTAATAGGAGGAATTATTATGGTCCATGGTGATGATAATGGACTTGTTTTACCTCCATTTGTCGCTCCTATACAAGTTGTTATTGTTCCTATCGCGCAACAAAAACCAAACGTACTACCAGAAGCTAGAAAATTATTTGAATTATTAGAAAAAGAAAATATTCGTGTTAAAATCGATGAATCTGATAAAACACCTGGTTTTAAGTTTGCCGAATGGGAAATGAAAGGTGTTCCTATTAGATTAGAAATTGGCCCACGTGATATTGAAAATCATCGCTGTGTACTTGCAAAACGTAATGATGGTAGAAAAATTGTTGTCGATCAAGATAATCTTGTTGAAGAGGTAAAATCTTTATTGAATACTATCCATAAAGAAATGTATGAAAAAGCATATAAATTTTTATTAGATCACACTACTGAAGTACATTCATTTGATGAACTTAAAGAGGTAGTTGATAAAGGTGGATATGCCAAAATGATGTGGTGTGGCGATCAAGAATGTGAAGATAAAATTAAAGAAATTACTAACGCTACTGCAAGATGTATTCCTTTTAATCAACAAGGTTTTGATGATACATGCCCAATATGTGGTAAAAAAGCAAAAAAAGTCGTTTTATTTGCTAAAGCATACTAATAATTATTGAAATAAATTGCCTATTTTGTTAATATAAATAGGCGCGATTGGAGCAATACCCAAGTTGGTGAAGGGGCGTCCCTGCTAAGGACGTAGGTCGGGTAACTGGCGCGAGAGTTCGAGTCTCTCTTGCTCCGCCAATAAAATTATCTAGGATAGACCTAGATTTTTTTATATTAATAGTAAATAGATTATATTTTAGTTTATAACTTAAGCATAAGAAAATCTTTTATATTTTTATGATGAATACCTTCTTGAATCAAATCCATTCCATCCATAGTTATAAGGTATTTAGGATAGTTATCATTTATACGATTCATCAATTCTACAGCAGCATTTAATTTCTTGTCATCCATTAAACTTGGATAAACACTAATATAAATTCTTTTGTTGTTTTTGCTTGCAACAAAACTTATTTCATTATCATAAAATTTTCCAATAAAAACATCATAATCATTTTTTAATAAATGAACGAATATTATATTTTCTAAAAGACCTTTAATATTAGCTTTTTTATTAAAAAATAGAAGTTGTTTGAAAGATATATCAATAAAGTAATATTTATGTAATGATTTTAAAATTTGATTGTTTTTAATGTCAAGTCGATTAACCTTAAAAATCAAGTTTGCATCTTGCAAATATTCTAAATAACTTTTAATTGTTAGATGATTTGTCTTGTTTCCTAATAATGTTAAATTATCAGAAATTTTTTTAGAAGATAAAAAATTAGATAAATTATCGCATAAATATTGGAATAAATTGTTTAATAATACGACATCGCTAACTTTCTTTTTTGCAATAATATTATTAACTAAAATAGCGTTATATATTGATTCAACATACTGTTTACCGATATCAAATTCAGAAATATTTGTTAAAAAAGGTAATCCTCCAAATCGAAAATAATGATCAAATTCAATCCCTGTTTTTATATCATTTGAATCTGTATTTAATTCATCAAAAGTTAAAGGCAAGATGTTTATAAAATACATATGACTAGCAATAGTGTCATCGTTTTGGAGATTTTTTATATTGTCAAAAGTAAGATATAAATCAACATTTTCTTTAATTAAAAGTGATTGAATTATTTTGATATAATTATTAACTTTTTGTATCTCATCAATCAAAATATATGTGTATTCTTTCTCTTTTGATAATAATGAAATATGCTCATATAGCTTTTTATAATCTTTTAATTTTTCATTTTTTAAATCTAAAAAGTTAAAGTATAAAATCTGTTCATTTGAAGGTATTTTTTTGCTTAAAAAAGTCTTAAATTGATTTAATAAAGTAGTTTTACCTACTCCTGGAATTCCATAAATTACTTTAACTATATTTTTTTTGTTAAGAGCTATTAATTGTTTTATATATTTGCTACGTTCAAACATACTTTTTTCTCCATATTTATATAATAATATAATAACGTTATATGTTCAATAAATTTTAAACATATTTTCAAAAGTAAAAGTCCAAAAAGACTTTTGAAAATAAGATATAAAAAAATATTACATACAATTTGTCTTTTTTTACATACAATTTCAAAATTAATTAATGTAAATATTTGTTTATAAAAAAAGAATAAATTATTTTAAAATAAAAAAATCTTAGAAAAGGATGTTTTCTATATCTATGCTAAAAGAGCATAAAAAAAAGAATAGTTTATTTACTATTCCTAAGGGTACGTTAATGGGTTAATTTTTATATTTTTCAATGATTTCTTTTGCTGCTTGTATAACTCTTGTTTTCAATGGTTCAGGAGACAAAATTTTTACTAAATGACTATATTGCATTAGCCAATAAAATAGAGCGTTACCATTAGATCTAATTTTTAAAAACATTCTATTGTTCTCTTTATAAAATGATGCATTTTTTCCAAACCAATCATATATGTAGGTTAGGGTATGTGGATCAAATATTTCTAATGTAGCTTCAATTATAGGACCACCAAACATATATATGTGGTCGTTTATATACTGGGTAATATTTTCATAATCTTTAAATTCATTTAGTTCATTTAATGGGATTCTTTCTCTTTCCTCCATAATATATATGTCTTTGATATAATCAACACGATATGAATTAACGCTGTTATATTTATAACGATAACCTAGCAAATAATATCTTCCTTGACTGCTTACAAGTGCACAAGGTGAGGCGTGGAACACATATCCGTTAAACCTAAAAGAAGGATTACCATCTTCATCATAGGTCATATACTTAAATCCAACCCACTTATTTTGCTTTATAGCGTCATTAATTATTTCGATATTTAAAAACACTTCTTTATTTTGAGTTCTATTAATTTCTTTAGAATTTTCAGCATAGTCATAATATGCAGTTTCTTTTATTGATAATGTATTTTTAATTTTATTTACAATACCTAATGCATGATTACCACTTAATGATCGACTTGAAAAAACTAGATCAATAAGATATTTTGCTTCACTCTCATTAAACATTCTTTCTACAAGAGCTACGCCATGAGCTTTTTTATAAATGATGTCATGGCCTAAATCTTCTAAAGTTTTCAATGAAGCAGCAATACTTTTTCTTTCAAGTTTTAATCCATATTGTTCAAATATTTTTTGAGCAATCTCATTTTGAGTTAAAAATGTTGTTTCATCAGAAAAACGTCTTAAAATTTCTAAAACTAAAATAATAGACGATTTTTTCGAATATTTAGTTGGATTTTGTTTGTTTTCCATTTTTCTATGCTATTTATAATACGCAAAAAAAGATATTTTATAAATATATTCCTTTTAAAAAGGGAAGTGTGTTCCGTTTTCCGGACAGAAAAAGAAATATTGGGTTTGAAAATTGTATTATTAGATGATTAAATAGTGGTGTATGCGTAGAATATTTTTCTTTTTAGAACAATTAGAATTCTTTGGAGGAAGTGAAACTGTTGATATTACTTTGATGAATGAATTAGTAAAATATTATGAGATTCATTTAGTAATTTCAGACAAAAAACAAGAACATATTTCATATGATATTTTTCCAAAGATTAAAATCTATTATTTAAATAATTCTGATGATGTACGAATTGATGAAAAAATTATTAAAAATTTTAAAGACAAACATTATTTAAGAGTCGTTCAAATAATATTTAAACTTATTTACTTTAATATTTTTGGAAAATATAAATATCGTAAACTTATTAAAAATATGACAAACAATGACGACATTCTTTTAGCGTGCATGCCAGAGACGTATAAGATGATGCCTAAAGGACGAACTTTGATTTATCATTATCATTTTAATAGTAAGTACTTCTTTTCATTTGGAGAAAAGATTAATCGTTTACTTTTCCATAAACCAAAACATTTTGTTTTCCTTTCCAAAATTATTTTTGAAAACATTGTAAAAAAGAAGAAAAAATTAAAAAACTCTGCAATTTATATTGAAAACCCCATAAAAATCGAACCAAATTTAAATATTAATTATTTTAATAATAATCTTATTTATATAGGTAGACTAGCTGATCAAAAAAATCCATTACTATTAATTAAAGTTGCAAACGCACTTAAAGAAATGGATTTAAAATTCACTTTAGAAATGTATGGGAAGGGAAAATTAAAAGCCGCTCTTGAAAACGAAATTAAAAAATACAAATTAGAAAATTACGTTATCTTAAAAGGTGAAAATAATGATGTCGCGTCTATATTTAAAAATAAAGATTTGATGATAGTGACATCAACATATGAAGGAATGCCGCTTGTTATAAACGAAGCAAATAGTCAAAGTGTTCCTGTTGTGACAACTAATTTTGGTGATTCAACTTATGACTCTGTGCCTAATAATTGTGGTGTAGTGGTTGAATCTTTTAATCCTAATGAGATTGCAAAAGAAATTTTTGATTTGTTAAATGATAAAGAAAGATTATTAACATTAAGAAAAAACGCTTTTGAAAATTCAAAGCGTTATTCTAAAGAAACTATCATAAATAAATGGTTAGATTTTTTAAAAACCATTTAATCTATTACGATATTAAATTTTTTTAAATCATCAAATGCAAGTTGGATGACATCATCCATATCATAATATTTATATTTTCCTAATCGACCAGAAAATAATATATTTTTTTCTTTTTCAGCAAGCTTAATATATTCTTCATATAGTTTATTATTCTTATCATCATTTATTGGATAATAACGTTCTTTTCCTAAACTATAATCGGTAGGATATTCTTTTGTAATCCATGTTACATCAGATTTATCGTTTTCAAAATATTTATGTTCAATAATTCTTGTAAATTTTACATCACTATCAGTGTAATTAATAACACAGTTATGTTGATAAAATTCTTTATTTATTTTTTCTAAATCGAAAGTTAATGAGCGGTATTCTAACGCTCCTAATTGATAATCAAAATATTCATCTATTGGTCCAGAATAAATAATAAATTTTGCTATTTTAGTCAAGTTTTGCTTATTTTTTAAAAAATCTGTATTTAAATTAATATCTATTCCTTCTATTAATTTATTAATCAAATTAGTGTATCCGCCAATAGGAATACCTTGATAAATATCATTAAAATAATTGTTATTGTATTCAAATCTTAACGGTATTCTTTTAATAATAAATGGTGGTAGGTTTTCACATTTATTATTCCATTGTTTTTCGGTATATCCTTTAATTAATTTTTCAAAAATTGTTCGACCAACAAGTGAAATAGCTTGTTGTTCTAAGTTGGTTATTTCTTTTATATTTTCTTTAGATTTTTCTTCTTCAATTTTTTTAATTGCTTCATCTTTAGTTTTAACACCCCATATTTCATTAAAGGTATACATATTAAAGGGTAGATGATAGTATTGACCTTTATAAAAAGCTAATACTTGATTAACAAAATTATTAAATGGAACAAAACTATTTACATAGTCCCAAATTTGTTTTGAAGAAGTATGAAATATATGCGCACCATAAATATGAACATCAATATTATCTCGATATTCAGTGTATACATTTCCGCCAACATGATTTCTTTTGTCTACGATTAATACTTTATAGCCTGCTTTATTTAATTCGTGTGCCATTACAGATCCATATAAACCTGCACCTACAATTAAAAAATCGTAAATTTCTTTGTTTTCCATATTTAATATTTTATGTTATATATTGTTGATTTTAAAGCAATTAATTAACTGTTTCATAGCCTGCATTTTTAACAGCATTTTCAAGGTCTTCAATTTTAAGATTTTTACCTTTTACGATAGCTTTATTATTAGTTAATGAGACGTTAACAGATTCGACGCCTTCAACACTTTCTAAAGCTTTTGTTACGTGCATAACGCAGTGGTTGCACATCATTCCTTTTACATTTAATGTAATTTCATCCATTTTAATTTCCTCCTTTATATTATTTTTTATTCCAATGGAATCATTTTTCTTAAATTTAAATAAATTTATTGTTAAAGCATTTAAAACTACAAATACACTTGAAAATGACATGGCAAGTGATCCGATCATTGGATTTAAAACTAAATCATTATTTAGCGGATAAAACATACCTGTTGCTAAAATAACACCAATACAGTTGTAAAAAAACGCCCAGAATAAATTACCTTTAATTGTATTAATAGTTCTTTTAGATAACCTAATAGCGTTAACAACACCAATAAGATCATTTTGTATCAAAACAATATCAGCACTTTCCTTAGCAATATCACTTCCTCCGCCTATTGCAATACCTAAATCTGAACTTGATAATGCAATAGCGTCATTAACTCCATCACCAACCATAGCAACTAAGTGTTTATTATCTTTCTTTAAATTTGAAATGACATTGGCTTTGTCAGTAGGTAAAACCTCACTTATTACTTCATCAATACCAACTTCATCCGCAATTGCTTTTGCACTTATTTTATTATCTCCAGTTAACATTATTACTCTAATATTCATTTTTTTAAGTAAAGAAATTGCATATTTTGATGATTCTTTTATTTCATCTTTAATAGCAATTATTGCTAATAATATATCGTTTTTGCGTAGATATAGAATTGTTTTACCTTGTTTTGCTAAATTATTTACTATATCTTCTTTTTCTTTATCAAGTGAGATATTTAATCCTTTTTTATTACCTATATAATATTTTTCGTTATCAATATTAGCGTATAATCCTTGACCATCTTTAGAAACATAATTTTCTACTTTTAATTTATTATTTGCATTGTTTAAAATGCAATATTGATTAATTGCGTCAGCAAGAGGATGTTCACTCAATGTTTCAATACTATAAATAATATCAAGAAGATTTTCACTATTCTCAAATGTTATAAAGTCTGTAACAGATGGTTTACCATTAGTTATTGTTCCTGTCTTATCAAGCACAACTGTGTTAATTAAATGAGATTTTTCCAATATTTCTGCGTTTTTTATTAATAAACCGTTACTTGCGCCTTTTCCTGTCGCAACCATAATGGCAACAGGAGTAGCTAATCCTAATGCGCATGGACATGCAATTACAATTGTCGATATAGCAAAATTAAACGCTAATTCAAAACCATATCCAGCGCTTACAAAGCCAATAAATGTTGCTAATGCAATAGCAAAGATAATTGGAACAAAATATAATGATACTTTATCTGCTAATTTGCTAATCGGAGCTTTAGAATTTGATGCCTCTTCAACTAATCTAATAATAGTGTTTAAAGAAGTATCTTCTCCAACTTTTTCGGCATTAATTTTTATATATCCGGTTGTTAAAATACTTGATGAGTAGACCTGATCATTTTCTTTTTTAAATACTGGTATAGATTCACCTGTAATTGTCGATTCATCTATTGAGGCGGAACCATCAATGATTTTTCCATCAATTGGTATAGTTTCACCTTTTTTAACAATAACAACATCATTTATTTTAACTTTTTCAATATCAACAATTTCTTCTTTATCATTGACTAATATTGTCGCTTTTTGAGGCGCTAAATCCATCATTTTTTCAACAGCTTTTGTTGTTCTTTTTTTAGCTAATTTTTCTAAATATTTGCCCAATGAGACTAATGTTAATATCATAGCCGCACTTTCAAAATATAAATTATGCATGTAAGTTCTAACGATATCAAAATTTTGTATGCCTAAACCATAACCTATTTGATATATTGCGTAAATTCCATATAAAAGTGATGCACTAGATCCTACCGCAATTAAAGTATCCATATTAGGCGACAATTTAAATAATCGTAAAAATCCATTTTTAAAATATTTGTTATATATAATTAAACTTGGAACAGTTAATAATAATTGTGTAAAAGCAAACGATAAAGCGTTTTTTTCTCCATCTAAGATAGGTATTTGTGGAAGCCCTATCATGTGTCCCATTGATATATACATTAATAAAATTAAAAATAGAAAAGAAATTATTAATTTAATTAAATCAGAATCAATTTTCTTTTTGTTTGTGTTATCTAAAATTTTGTTATTGGTCTTAGTTTCGTTAGGTAAATACGCCTTATATCCTTGTTTTGATACACTTTCTTCAATTTGATTTATGCTACAAACATTTTCATCAAATTCAACATCCATTGTATTACTTAATAAATTAACATTTACTGTTTTTGTACCTTCTAGCTTTTCTACAGCTTTTTGAACATGTGCTTGACAAGCTGCGCATGTCATACCTTCTACATTAAATCTTTTTTTCATATTATTTATTGAAACCTCTTAAATAAATTGCTTATTTCATCAACAACTTCTTCATTACCATTTTTAATATTATCAATAATACATGTATGAAGGTGTTTATCTAAAATATAATTCGCGCAAGACTTTATACTTTTATCTATTGCAGAAAGTTGAATTAAAATATCGTCACAATATCGATTTTCATCGACCATTTTTTTGATTCCATTTAGCTGGCCTATTAGCCGATTTATTCTTGAATGTATTTCTTTTTTATCATTATCTGAACGTATTGTCATTTTGTTTTTCATAATTTTCACCTCGCTTATATATTATACCCGGGTATGGTATATTTCAATTAAGATGCTTAAAAATTGTTTTTTATTTTTTTCTACATTAATATAAATATGAGGTGAGAAGATGAAAACTATAATTATTGGTGGGGTAGCATTAGGCGCATCTTGTGGTGCTCGTTTAAAAAGATTAAGACCATTAGATGAAGTTATAATAATTGAAAAAGGAAAATATCCATCTTTTGCTAATTGTGGATTGCCATATTATTTAAGTGGAGAAATAAATAAAAAAGAAAATTTAATTGTTACTAATGTTGAAACATTAAAAAATAAATATGGAATTGATGTTAAAATCCTTACCGAAGTTATCAATATTTTTCCTAATGATAATAAAATTGAAATAAAAGATTTAACTAATAATAAAACCTCTTTTATGAATTATGATAATTTAGTTCTCGCAATGGGAGGAAAGGAAATAACACTAGGATTTGAAAATAGAAATAATGTTTATTTTTTAAGGACAGTAGATGATGCAATTAAATTAAAAAATAGATTATTAAATATATCATCTATAACTGTTATTGGTGGCGGATTTATTGGCTTAGAAGCAATTGATAATATTTTAAAATTAGGTATTAAAATAAATCTTGTCGAAGCTAAAGATCATGTCTCTAATTTAGATAAAGATATGGCAAATATCTTAAAAAAATTACTCATTAAAAAAGGTGTCAACTTATATTTAAATGAGAAATTAGAAGATATTATTAATATTGATGATGATAAGGTTTTAGTAAAGACTAATAAATCTAAGATTATAAGCCAAGCTGTTTTATTAAGTATTGGTGTTAGACCTAATATAGATTTAGCAAAATCAGCAGGAATTAAGATTGATAATTTAAACGCTATTAAGGTTAATAAATATTTACAAACCAATTTTAAAAATATCTATGCTGGAGGAGATTTGATTGCTAATACTTGCGCGATTAACAATAAAAAAATGTATGTTCCTCTAGCGGGTTATGCAAATAAACATGGTCGCATAATTGCTAATAACATTGCAAATCTTAAATATTTTAACAAAAAAATAACTCTTGCTAGTGTTTTTCAATTTGACAATTATACTTTTGCAAGTGTTGGTTTTAGTGAAGAACTAGCAAAAAAATATGACATTAAATATCATTGTATTTATCAAAATGCAAATTCTCACGCTACATATTATCCAGGTGCTACATCAATTTATAGTAAAATTTTATTTGATGATAATGGCAAAATATTAGGAGGACAAATGGTAGGTTTAAATATGGTTGAAAAACATATTGATGTCCTATCAAATGTAATTTTAAATAACGGAACATATCATGATTTAATGGAAATAGAATCAACTTATTCACCAATTTATGGAAGCGCTAAATCTGTTTTAAATTTTTCTGGATTTATGATTGATAATATATTAAATCTTCCTTTAAAAACTATTTCTCCTATTGAAATTAAAAAGATTGAAAATGATGTTTTTATTATTGATGTTAGAGACCCTATCTCATATCAAAAAGGTCATATTGGTCATGCAATTAATATTCCTTTAGATCAATTAGAAAAAAATATCCATTTATTAGATAAAACAAAAACAATCTATATTCATTGTCAGGTAGGAATAACTAGCTATAATGCTTGTTGCAAATTAAAAGCATATGGTTTTGATGTTGTTAATATTATGGGTGGATATTCTTTATATAAATTAATTAATGATGATTAATTTTATTCAAAAGTCATGTGACTAATTATAAATGCGTGTGCTTGATCATAATTATAATTGTAAGCAAAAGAAACTGCTTCATTTATAATATGTTTTGCTTTTAATAATATTTCATTATCAGTAGTGGATAGATGTTTTTTTTCAAGTCTTAATTCAGATGATTTTTTATTTAAACAAAATATTAAATTAATAATATCAAGGATATTATGTGATTTTAAACATGACATAAATAGTTCTTGTCTTTCACGTTTATTTGTATTCCAAGATATTTCTTTTGGTTTGGTTTTAATTGCAGTTAATATTTCCTCTTTATTTAATGGATTTAAGATGTTGTTCATTTGAAGAGGATTATCTATAGGAATAAATACCTTAATAGCGTTTTTTGGATTTATAGCTTGCAAAATTAAATATTCTTTTTGTTCGTTATTAAAACCCATATTGACTATTTCAAGAACTTGACATATGCCTAATGAAACATAATAGACATAAGATCCTATTTTAATCTCCTCTTTTTTCATGACACACCTCCATCTATCGCATTTGCGTTTTCATTAAGATTTTTTAAGGACCAAATCAAAGACATATTTATTATAACACAAAAATTCAAAAAATGTTTAAAAATCTAAAAAGTATGAATAGAACAACATAATTAATAGACAATGTGTATTATAATAAAAATATCAATATTTAAATAAATTGTTTTATTGTATAATTTAAACAAGAGACTAACTATTAAAAAACAATAAGAATTTTAAAAAAGTTTATTCTTTAAAAAATCAGAGCATTCTGAAAAGAA
>CALVRV010000012.1 GCA_944358865.1 uncultured Bacilli bacterium
TGACGGGGGCCCGCACAAGCAGTGGAGCATGTGGTTTAATTCGACGCTACGCGAAGAACCTTACCAGGGCTTGACATGGCGCTTAAAGCTTTAGAGATAGAGTCATATACAAACGCACACAGGTGGTGCATGGTTGTCGTCAGCTCGTGTCGTGAGATGTTGGGTTAAGTCCCGCAACGAGCGCAACCCTTGTCCTTAGTTGCCAATATTAAGTTAGGAACTCTAGGGAGACTGCCGGTGTTAAACCGGAGGAAGGTGGGGATGACGTCAAATCATCATGCCCTTTATGTCCTGGGCGACACACGTGCTACAATGGCCGGTACAAAGGGAAGCAATACCGCGAGGTGGAGCAAATCTCATAAAGCCGGTCTCAGTCCGGATTGGAGTCTGCAACTCGACTCCATGAAGCTGGAATTGCTAGTAATCGCAGATCAGCCATGCTGCGGTGAATACGTTCTCGGGCCTTGTACACACCGCCCGTCAAACTATGAGAGCTGGTAATACTCGAAGTCGTTATCCTAACCGCAAGGAGGGAGACGCCTAAGGTAGGACTGGTGATTGGAGTTAAGTCGTAACAAGGTATCCCTACGGGAACGTGGGGATGGATCACCTCCTTTCTATGGAGAAAGAAGTTAGAGCACAACGCGTGTATCTAACACAATGTACAAAATAACCTAAAATCTATTCATTAGTTGATGTTTGAAATGCATCTGTTTAGTTTTGAGAGATTAGTCTCTCTCAAGAAATTGTTCTTTGAAAACTAGATATTATATAACATGTTCTTTCTAACAAAGTTCGCAAATATTGATTTCATCAGTAAATGTGAATTACGAAACAAAACAAACTAACAGAAACCTAAATTTTATGAAGTTAAGTTATTAAGAGCGTACAGTGGATGCCTTGGCACTAGAAGGCGATGAAGGACGCGATTACCTGCGAAAAGCGACGGGGAGCTGGATATGAGCTTCGATCCGTTGATATCCGAATGGGGGAACCCAGTGCGAGTTATGTCGCATTATCCTGCCTAGAACCAATAAGGGCAGTGAAGGCACACCCAGGGAATTGAAACATCTTAGTACCTGGAGGAAAAGAAAGAGAATTCGATTCCGTCAGTAGCGGCGAGCGAAAGCGGAGGAGCCTAAACCAACCTTTGGGTTGGGGTTTTGGACCACGTCGTGGGATTGCAAAGGGATAGCTAAACAGTCTGGAAAGTCTGGCCATAGAAGGTGAAAGCCCTGTCAGCGAAATTTCGATGCACCCTAGTGAGTTCCGGAGTAAGGCGAGGCACGTGGAACCTTGTCTGAAGATACGCAGACCACTGCGAAAGGCTAAATACTAGCTAGTGACCGATAGTGAACCAGTACCGTGAGGGAAAGGCGAAAAGAACCCCGGGAGGGGAGTGAAAAGATTCTGAAACTGTATGCTTACAAGAAGTCAGAGGCCGTTAATGGCTGATGGCGTGCCTATTGAAGAATGAACCGGCGAGTTATGATTGCATGCAAGGTTAAGTCGTAGAGACGGAGCCGTAGCGAAAGCGAGTCTAAACAGGGCGATGAGTATGTAGTCATAGACCCGAAGCCCGACGATCTATCCATGGCCAGGTTGAAGGTGGGGTAAAACCTACTGGAGGACCGAACCGACGTTCGTTGAAACGCCCGCGGATGAGCTGTGGATAGTGGAGAAATTCCAATCGAGTTGGGGGATAGCTGGTTCTCCCCGAAATAGCTTTAGGGCTAGCGTCGGCAATTGTGTGGTGGAGGTAGAGCACTGAATGTATGATGGCCGCTCACGCGGTACTGAATCCAATCAAACTCCGAATGCCATCACATGTATTCCGGCAGTCAGACTGTGGGGGATAAGCTCCATGGTCAAAAGGGAAACAGCCCAGACCGTCAAATAAGGTCCCTAAATTCATGCTAAGTGTTAAAGGATGTAGAAACGCTCAGACAACTAGGATGTTGGCTCAGAAGCAGCCATCATTTAAAGAGTGCGTAACAGCTCACTAGTCGAGTATTTCCGCGCCGACGATTTACCGGGGCTAAGCATGATACCGAATTTACGGATTTAGATTTATCTAAGTGGTAGGGGAGCGTTCCATGTGGATTGAAGCGGTACCGTAAGGAGTCGTGGACTGCATGGAAGTGAGTATGCCGGTGTAAGTAACGCTTGTAGGTGAGAATCCTACACACCAATTGACTAAGGTTTCCTGGGGAAGGGTCGTCCTCCCAGGGTTAGTCGGGACCTAAGGCGAGGCCGAATGGCGTAGTCGATGGACAGCTGGTTGATATTCCAGCACCCGTATATATGTGATGTAGTGACAGAGGGGGTTACCCGTACCGATTATTGGATTTCGGACCAAGCGAGGTACCTGTGAGATAGGCAAATCCGTCTCACGTAAGGGGAAGGCGTGACGGGGAGCGAACGGAGCAATCCTAGTAGTGAAGTCGGCGATACCAACTCTCAAGAAAAGCTGCTAACTTAAGTATATACGGCCCGTACCGAGAACGGACACACGTGGTCAAGATGAGTAATCTGAGGTGAGCGAGTTAACTGTTGTTAAGGAACTCTGCAAAATTGCTTCGTAAGTTCGCAAGAAGAAGTGCTCTCGCAAGGGAGCCGCAGTGAAGAGGCCCAAGTAACTGTTTACCAAAAACACAGCTCTATGCTAAGCCGTAAGGCGATGTATATGGGGTGATGCCTGCCCAGTGCTGGAAGGTTAAAAGGTGGGGTTAGCCGCAAGGTGAAGCTCTAAATTGAAGCCCCAGTGAACGGCGGCCGTAACTATAACGGTCCTAAGGTAGCGAAATTCCTTGTCAGGTAAGTTCTGACGCGCACGAATGGTATAATAATTTGGGCGCTGTCTCGACAGCAGACTCGGTGAAATCTTAAGACCTGTGAAGATGCAGGTTACCCGCGACTAGACGGAAAGACCCCATGGAGCTTTACTGTAACTTAATATTGAGCAATTGTACTTCATGTACAGGATAGGTAGGAGACTTTGAAGCGAGAGCGTTAGCTTTCGTGGAGTCACCCTTGGGATACTACTCTTGGATTATGATTGTTCTAACTTACACCCTTACCGGCGTGGAGGACAGTGTTAGGCGGGCAGTTTGACTGGGGCGGTCGCCTCCTAAAAGGTAACGGAGGCGCCTCAAGGTACCCTCAGCATGGTTGGAAATCATGCAACGAGTGCAATGGCATAAGGGTGCTTGACTGCGAGACCTACAAGTCGAGCAGGGACGAAAGTCGGGCATAGTGATCCGGCGGTTCCGCATGGAAGGGCCGTCGCTCAACGGATAAAAGCTACCCTGGGGATAACAGGCTGATCGCGTCCAAGAGTTCACATCGACGACGCGGTTTGGCACCTCGATGTCGGCTCATCACATCCTGGAGGGGAAGTACCTTCCAAGGGTTTGGCTGTTCGCCAATTAAAGTGGTACGCGAGCTGGGTTCAAAACGTCGTGAGACAGTTTGGTCCCTATCTGTCGTGGGCGTAGGAAGTTTGAGGGGAATTGTCCTTAGTACGAGAGGACCGGGATGAACATAGCAACGGTATATCGGTTGTCACGCCAGTGGCATGGCCGAGTAGCTGCCTATGGAATAGATAAACGCTGAAAGCATCTAAGCGTGAAGCTAACCCCAAGATGAGACTTCCCATTCGCAAGAAGTAAGATCTCTCCAATGTTAGGAGGTTGATAGGTCAGAGATGTAAGTGTCGTGAGGCATTCAGTCGACTGATACTAATAGATCGAGGACTTAATTTCTAAGATTTTATATCGATAAATAATCTTTAGTGTAAAAATAGTTTGACAAATAGAACGATAAAATATAATATCTAGTTTTGAGAGAGCAATCTCTTGAAAAAAGTCTGGTGGCGATGGCGCGGTGGTCACACCTGTTCCCATCTCGAACACAGAAGTTAAGCACCGTAGTGGCGAAGGTATCCTTTGGATAGAATAGCGAGCCGCCGGGCTTTTTTTTAGCTTCTAACTTATTTTTTTAAAAAAAGAATTTATTATTTTATATCATCTATTAATTAGCTTTTTTGATAAGTAGTGTTTCAGATAAATTTTTGATTTTTTCAAATTCAAATCTATGATACAATATAATGGCTTTAAAGGATTTATTATGGATAACAAAAAAACTAAACGAACTCAACAATCAATTGATAACAAGCTCTTATTAGAAGCAATTGAAAATATTTGCTTATCTTGCTATGGTGTTAAAAATTTAGCTAGTCATTCACTTTCTAATAATAAAAAAAGAGATTTAAAACAATGTATATTTATTTCTAAAACCTTAAAAGGTGATTATAAATTTAAGATTTATGTTGTTTTAAATTCATATGTAAAAATTACTGAAATTATTAATGAAATGCAAAAACGCATTATTTATGAAATATCCAAATGTTTTAAAATTAATGTCTTAAGCGTAGACATATATGTACAAAATATCGAATAGAATAGGAATTTAAATATGAAAACTTTAGATGGAATATCATTAAAAGAAGGATTTATATCTGGATCTAATAATTTATATAATCACTATCCTGAAGTTGACGCTTTAAATGTCTTTCCAGTTCCTGATGGTGATACTGGTATGAATATGAATCTTACTCTTACCAGTGGAAGTAAAGAAATTCAAAATCGTAACGATAAAAATATTTCTGATATCGCAAAAGCCTTTTCACGTGGCCTTTTAATGGGCGCAAGAGGAAATTCTGGTGTTATTACTAGTCAAATATTTCGTGGTTTTGCAAAAGGTTTAGAAGGCTTAGAAACTGTTAATGCTTTACAATTATCAAATGCTTTTCAAAAAGGCGTAGAAGTTGCATATAAGGCTGTAATGAAGCCAGTTGAAGGAACAATACTTACTGTTATTAGAGAAGCTTCACAAGCATTAAATGAACAAGTAAAAGAATCTTTTAGCATTGAAAAATGTTTTGAAATATTAATTAAAGAAGCTCACATTAGTTTAAATCACACTCCTGAATTACTTCCTGTTTTAAAAGAAGTTGGTGTTGTCGATAGCGGTGGTTTTGGCCTTTGTTATATTTTAGAAGGTATTTTAAGTGGCATTAAAGGAAATGTTATTGAAAGAAAACTTGCTACTGCGGTTGATAATAAACAAGAAGAAACAGTTGAAGAAAATGTTTATCAAGTCAATTTTATTTTAAAATCTGATATTAAAAATAAAAAGCCGGTCGTTGATAATCGTTTGATTTTTCATCTAAAAAATCGTGGTCTTGATGATATTGAATTACTTCATATTAACGATAATGACATCCAAGTTAAAATGAGAAGTAAAACACCTGGTTTAGTTTTAAATTTTGTTCAACAATATGGTGAATTTTTAAAAGTAGAAGTTAAAAATTTATCTACTAAAGATGATGTTGCTTTTGTAAATAAAGAAGAAATGTTAAATAATACTCCAAAAGAAAAATATGCGATTATTGCTGTTTCTGCTGGTGAAGGAATTTCTAATTTCTTTAAAGAATTAGGCGTGACACAAATAGTTTTTGGTGGCCAAACTATGAATCCATCCACCGAAGATTTTGTTGACGCAATAAAAAAATGTCATGCTGAAAACATTATTATTTTACCAAATAACAGCAACATTGTTTTAGCCGCTAGTCAGGCTTGTGAAGTTGTTGGAAAAGATTATAATTGTCAAGTTGTTCCAACTAAAACAATACCGCAAGGTATTTCTAGTTGCGTTATGTTTGATAGTGAATTATCTTTAGAAGATAATTTATCACAAATGAAAGAAGCGATGGAAAATGTTAAATCAGGATCTGTAACTTTTGCGATTAGAGATAGTGAAATTGATGGTGTCAAAGTTAAAAAAGATGATTTTATTGGCATTTTAGATAAAAAAATTGTTTCTAGTCATCGTCATCAAATTAACACTGTTATGGAATTATTAGAAAAGATGGTTGATGATAACAGTGCAGTTATTACTTTATTAATTGGCAAAGATTGTGATTCTTCTTTAGTTGAAAAAGTTAAAAATAAAATATCAAAATTATATCCTGATGTTGATTTAGATATTCGTCAAGGATTGCAACCAGTATATACATTTTTAATTGGTGTTGAATAAAATATAATGAAACTTACCAAATCAGTGCGTCTTAATAAATTATTAGAAGAAATGTCAATTTATGACGCTTATGATGTGGTATATTATTTGCCTTATAAATATTTAGATTTAACTCCAAGTGAGAAAATTAATTTTAATGATAAAGAAAAGGTAGTGTTATTAGGCACGATTGTTTCAAAAATTGACGTGGTAAAGCCTCATAAAATTACCATTAGTAAATTTGATTTGCTTGTTAAAGATAAAATATATCATATAACCGCGTTTAATCGGCCATATTTAGATAAAAGTTTTGCTATATCTGATGTTGTCACAATACTTGGATCTTATAATCAAGAATACAATTATATTAATTTAATTAATATTAAAAAAGGTTCTTTAGAAAACGAATCTAAATACGTTAGTCTTTATCATCTTAGTAAAGATTATCCTAATCATTTATTTTCTGGATTAGTAAAAAGATCTTTGAATTCTTTACAAGGGAAGATATATGATGATATTCCATATTATCTTATTAATCATCATCATTTAATAAAAAAATATGATGCATTATATAAGGTACATTTTCCATCATCTAAAGAAGATATTAAAGAAGGTTTAAAATATTTAAAATATGAAGAAGCCTTGAAATTTGTTTTAAAAACCCTGCTAATTAAGAATGAAAATGCAAAATTAACAAAATATAAAAAAGAACCAATCGATATAGATATTTGCAAAGATTTTATTAATTTACTTCCTTTTAAACTTACAGATGAACAATATAAAGTAAGTAAAGAAATAATCGCTGACATGAATAAGAATACTTTAATGTATCGTTTACTTCAAGGTGATGTTGGAAGTGGAAAAACTATTGTTAGTTTTTTATGTTTATACGCGAATAATTTAAGAGGAGATCAAGGTGTCTTAATGGCGCCGACAGATGCTTTAGCAAGACAACATTTTGAAAATGCAAACAAAATTTTTAATCATTTAAATATTCGTGTTGAATTATTGACCGGACAAACAAATAAAACCAAGCGTAAAGCAATTTTAGATGATTTAAAAGATGGTTTAATAGATATTTTAATTGGGACGCACGCTTTATTTAGTAAAGATGTAATTTATTCTAAATTAGGACTTTGTGTCATTGATGAACAACATCGTTTTGGTGTTAATCAAAGACACTTGCTTGCCTCAAAAGGAGAAGATTGTGATATTTTAATGATGTCTGCCACTCCTATTCCTCGATCACTTGCACTTTCTATATATGGTGATTTAGATATATCTAGTATTCATCAATTACCTTTCCAAAATAAAAAAATAATAACTAGAATAGTTAAAAGTGATGATAAAAAAATTTTTGATGGAATTGATTACATGTTAAAAAATAATCGTCAGGTTTATGTTATTGTTCCATTAATTGATTATGAAAGTGAAAATGATTTTTCTATTGATACGATAAGTGCAAAATATTTATTAAAATATCCAAATAATGTTGCAATTTTGCATGGAAAATTAAAAAATAATGAAAAAGAGGAAGCTTTAGCAAAGTTTTATAATCATGAAGTATCAATTCTTGTCTCTACCTTAGTAGTGGAAGTTGGTATTGATGTTAAAAATGCTTCCTTTATGGTTATATATAATGCTTCTAATTTTGGTCTAGCTAGTTTACATCAACTAAGAGGAAGAATTGGAAGAGATGGCTATCCAAGTTATTGCTTTTTAACTTATGATGGTGATGATAAGGATGAATTAAATAAACTTAATGTATTAGTTAAAAGTTTTGATGGATTTTATATTGCCGAAGAAGATTTAAAAATGCGTGGACCAGGTGAATTAAATGGTTTAAGACAAAGTGGTGATACTGATTTTAAATATTTAAATTTGTATAACGATATTAAAATATTTCAAATTGCAAGAAACGACGCCTTAACGATATTAAAAAAATATCAAGAAGGTGATAAAAATGTTTCTTATATTATCAATAAGTGTCAAAAAGAAATTAAATATGAAAAATTTATAAAATCCTAATTAATCAACACTTTTTAATGATTCAGCCATATTAATTTTTCTAATACGTGGATAAAAACACATAGTGACAGCAATAACAAAAAACCACGCGATTAATATCGCATAAATATAACTTTGCCATGATATTGTTAATGAGAATAAAATACCAACACTTTCAATATTAATAACAATAAACCAATGTAAGAAAACACCTATTCCTAAACCAATAGCAATCCCAATTGTGGCCATGACAAATATTTCTCTTAATATATACATTAAAACTTCTCTTCTACGATATCCTAATACACGTAAAGTCGCTATTTCTCGAATTCTTTCATTAATATTAATATCAGTTAAATTATAAATAACAATCGCCGCAAGAGCGCCACTTAAAATAACAATTAATATGACAATCATTGATAGATTATCGATGATACTATCATACATCTGTCGAGTAGAAGTAGTAGAGGAAACAGAACTAACAACATCTAAATTAGATAAATAATCAATCGCGACACCAATATCATCTTGATTATTACTAATAAAATCAATTATGTAAGAATTATAAACAAAATTAGATGTCTCTTCATTATTAAAAAGTTCATTATAAACTTTTTCACCCATGAATATATAATTATCAATATAATTAATACATACGTCACTGACAGATAATGTTTTTTCTCCAAAATCAGTATTAATAATTATTGAATCATTTTTATCAATATCAAAATTATTACTTAATTGTTTAGAAATAATAATTGAATTTTCATCAAAGACAATTGGGTCATTATTATTATCAAATAATCCAACAAAATCATTTAAATTTTCATTAGTGGCGATTAATTGAATATTATATGCTTCATCTTCTTTTAAAGTAACCCTTTGATAATTGGTTGTAATAAAATTTACGTCAATTAAAAGATTATCAAATTCATCTTTTAAATCGTAATTATTTTCATTAATTGTAAGCAATGCATCATATTTAATAATCGTATTATATTGATCATTTTTTATAACATTAAAAGAATCTTGAAGTCCAAAACTAGTTAAGAGCATGCCAGTACATCCTCCAACACCAATTATCATCATCAATAAATTCTTTTTAAATCTAAATATATTTCTAAACATAGATTTATATTTAAATTTTATATGCTTCCATAAAAATGGTATTCTTTCTAATAATATTTTTTTACCTGGTTTTGGAGATTTATTTCCAAGCATTAATTGTGCAGCAGGCTCTCTTAAATTTGAAAGAATAACACCAATAACAACCGTTAGAAGTAAGACGATCATTAAAGCTGAAAAACCAAAAACATATAAACTTTGGAAAGTAAATGTTAAAGCATGTATATAATAAACACTAGAATAAATCATCATAATAGCAGTAGGGATAGCAAAAATACCAATTATTGCACCTCCAATGCATCCAATTAATGATGACACTAAACCATATAAAATATATTTTAAAGATATCTTTCTTTTTGAAAAACCTAATGCTTTTAAAGTACCAATATAAGTTCTATCACGGGTAATAATTCTTGACATTGAAGCAAGACATACAAGCATAGCAATTAAAAAGAAAAATGGCGGGAATATTAATGAAATAGTTTGCATTTTTAAAGCATCAGTTTTAAATAGATACGCGGATGTGACACTGTCACGATCTAATACATACCATGTAGGAGATAAAGATGAAATTTGTTCATCAACTACTTCTTGTAAAGCTTTTTCTACTTCTTCTTCATAAGTTGCTCTTAAATCATCATTACTAGCTAAATATGCATCAATCATTTCAATAGTTATATCTATTCCATATTCTTCTTTAACTTGGGCAATAATTTCATTTTTAATAGCTAATTCAACTTCATCTCTAGCTTCTTCTTTAATGCTTTTGGATAGAGAATCTACTCTAATTTGCAGTGCTTTTTTAGAAATATCTTGCAAATCTTCCACTTTTTTTTCGATATATTCATCATATCGATCAGAGAATGAATCATATTTTTTAGCTTGATTAAAACTGATATACATATTTGTGTAAGTTAAATCATCAACATATTTATCATCTAAATAAATAAAAGATTCAATTGACATTCCACTTGTTAAAGATGTTTCAGATTGATAAGTTACATACATTGGATTTTTTACAATTCCAACAGCGTTATATTGTTTATCATCAATAACAATTTTTGAATTAAGTTTAAAATCACTTGAACTAGCTTTAGCTTCTAAAATAAGACATTCATTTTCATTTGTGGGATATCGGCCAGAAACTAAAGTTAAATAATTTGTTGAATCACTATCAAGACTTCGATAAGTAATCTGTGCATATGATCTAACACCATCAATAGTTATATATTGTTCTTGCTCGCTTGTTATATCTATTGATTGAATATCGCTAATATTTTCATCAACATAAGATAATGTTTCTTTATCAAAACCTACTGTACTTCTAATTGAAACATCCATAAAGCGACTTTCATCATAATAACTGTCCATTGCTTTAAATAAATCAGGAGTAGTGGATAATAGACCAATAAGAAAAGAATTTGCTAATCCAACAATTAAAATAACAGCGATTATTCTAGAAAAATCACTTTTTAAAGAAGTAAAAATATATTTAGCAAATTTACTTTTTAATTTCATATATTACCAGTCAATCTCACTTATAGGTGTTGGATTATCATTAAATTCTTCTTCAATAACCTCACCATTTTTTAAATGTATAACATGATCTGCCATTGCTGTTAGGGCAGAGTTATGGGTAATTATAATTACTGTTTTTTGATTTTTTTTGCAAATGTCAAAAAGTAAGGATAAAATCATTTTACCTGTTTGATAATCTAACGCTCCAGTTGGTTCATCACATAATAATAATTTAGGATTTTTTGCTATTGCTCTTGCAATAGAGACTCTTTGTTGTTCACCACCAGATAATTGGCTTGGAAAATTATGCATTCTTTCTTTTAAGCCGACATCTTCTAATACTTTAGTCGCGTTTAAGTGATTTTTACATATTTCTGCCGCAATTTCGACATTATCAAGAGCGGTTAAATTTGGCATTAAATTATAAAATTGAAAAACAAATCCAACATCATCACGACGATAATAAGTTAATTTCTTATCATTATATTTAGATACATCTTCGCCATCGACTAATATTGATCCGTCACTGACATTATCCATTCCACCAAGTAAATTTAAAATTGTTGTTTTTCCACTACCAGAAGGGCCAACAATTACACAAAATTCATTTTTATAAATTTTAAAATTTAAGTTATTGCTGGCTTTAATTGTCGTGCCACCTAATTCGTATATTTTGTTAACATTTTTAAATTCTACTAAGACTTCTTCTCTTTCCATAATTTTTACCTACAAATATATATATGCTTATTTTAATAAATACTAATTAAAATAAATAGAAATTTTTAATGTAATTAAACATATTTTATTTTTTTGTCTATCTTATGCACAATTTCTAAAATTGATAAGGCTTGAAAAATGTGTATAATGTTATGTGAATCGAGGTAAATTTTATGTATGCAATGGCCGTTGATATTATGGGTGGAGATAATGGGAGTCAACCATTAGTCGATGCAATTATTAAATTTTTAAAAAAACATGACGATGTTCATATTATTGCTGTTGGTCAAAAAGAGCAATTAGAAAGATTAAAAGGAATATGTGAAACTATTGAAGCAAAAGATGTTGTTCCAATGACAGCGGGAGCTTTAGATGTTTTACGTATGAAAGAATCTTCTATGATGAAAGCTATCACTTTAGTTAAAGAAGGTAAAGCAAATGGTGTTGTATCTTGTGGATCAACAGGTGGATTTTTAGCTAGTTCCACGATTAGTTTAAAAATGATTAAAGGTGTTAAAAGAGCAGCTTTAGTTACTGCAATGCCATTACAAGAAAAAGGTAAATATGTAACTTTATTAGATTGTGGTGCAAATATTGAAAATTCTTGTGAAGAATTATCTCAATTTGCTGTGATGGGTTCTTTATATTCTAAGGTTGTTTGTAATATTAAAAATCCACGAGTCTATTTATTAAGCAATGGTGGAGAAGATGAAAAAGGAACAACGTTAATTAAAGAGGCAAATAAAGTTTTAAAAGAAAATACAAAAATTAATTTTATTGGTAACATCGAAGCAAGAGAAGCAATTTTAGATAAAAATGTTGATGTTATTGTCGCAGATGGATTTTCTGGTAATGTATTTTTAAAATCTATTGAAGGCACTGCTAAATATTTTTCAAAATTAATTAAAGATGCATTTAAAAAGAATATCTTTACTAAAATTGGATATTTATTTTCTAAAAAAGGCATTGATGATATGAAAAAAACCATGGATTATAAATCTGTTGGCGGTGCTTTATTACTTGGTGTCAATGGTGTAGTTGTTAAAGCTCATGGTAATAGTGACGCTCAATCATTTGAAAGTGCTTTAAATGTTTTGTATAAGATGATTAAAAATGATGTAGTTAATGAAATTAAAAAAGGAATTGAATAATGAAAGATATTCATCAATTATTAGAAAGAATACAGATTAAACCTAAAAATTTATCTCTTTACGAATTAGCGTTAACTCATTCTTCTTTTAACGCTGATGCAAATACAAAACATCATGATTATGAAAGACTTGAATATATGGGTGATGCAGTTTTAGGTTTTGTTGTTGCTGATCTAATTTTTAATGTTCATATGGATATGGATCAAGGCTTAATGTCTAAATTAAGAAGCCATTTAGTTCAATCAAAATCTTTAGCTAATTATGCAAGAAAAATTGAATTATATGATTACATAATTACAGGCCATAGCATCGACCACAACACTATTATTGAATCTAATAAAATTTTAGAAGATGTTTTTGAAGCTCTAGTGGGTGCGATATATTTAGATCAGGGTATTAAAAAAGTATATTCATACATAAAATGGATTTTTTATAATGATATTAAATTTTTTGATTTTGATTCTCTAACTGATTATAAGACAAGACTACAAGAAGAAATGCAATCTGAATATCGTGATTCAGTTACATATCGCTTAATTAGTGAAGAAGGACCTGCTCATGATAAAAAATTTGAAACAATGGTGTATTTTAATGGGGAAGCTTTAGCAAAAGGTGTAGGCAAAACCAAAAAAGCAAGCGAACAAGATGCAGCCAAAAATGCATTAAAAAAGAAAGCGTTATAATATGGGGTTATTTAAATTTTTAAAAGAAAAATTTTCAAAAAACAATGGCAAAAATGAAAAGAGTGAACTTTATCAAAAAGGTTTAACAAAATCTAGAAAAAATTTTGCCAGCAAATTAAGTAAATTATCTTCTTCATATTCAAAAGTAAATGAAGAATATTTTGAACAACTTGAGCAAATATTAATTGAAGCTGATGTTGGTGTTAATTTTGCTTTGCAAATTATTGAAGAAGTTTTAAATGATTCCAAAAAGAATAATATTAGCGATCCTCAACAAATTAATGAAATACTAGTAGATAAAATGTTTTTAGATTACGCTAGTAAAGGTGATGTTATAAGTGATATACAATTTAACAATCAAGGACCAACAGTCTTACTAGTTGTAGGAGTTAACGGTGTAGGGAAAACTACCACTATTGCAAAACTTGCTTATCGTTATATTAATATGAATAAAAAAGTGATGCTTGCTGCTTGTGATACATTTCGTGCTGGCGCGATTGAACAACTTAGCCAATGGGCTAATAAATTAAATATACCAATTGTTGTTGGCAAAGCTAATTCTGATCCTGCATCTGTCGCATATGATGGGGCAAGAAAAGCAAAAGAAAATAATGTTGATCTATTAATTGTAGATACTGCGGGGCGTTTACAAAATAAATCTAATTTAATGGCTGAACTTGCCAAAATTAGAAGAGTCTTAGCAAAAGAAATAGAAAATGCACCCCATGAAACATTTTTAATTATTGACGCTACTACTGGGCAAAATGGTGTCATGCAAGCAAAAGCCTTTAAAGAAGTGACACCAATAACTGGAATTGTCATAACAAAAATGGATGGTACAAGTAAGGGTGGTATTATTTTAGCAATTAGAAATGAATTATCTATACCAGTTAGATTTATCGGTTTAGGTGAAAAAATGTCTGATTTGCAGGAATTTGATTTAGATTCTTATCTTTATGGATTGTGTGTAGAAGATGAATAAATTAGATGAAACTTTATATATAAATAGTTTATTAGACATTTATGGAGAGTGTTTATCACCCCAACAAAAAGAAATTTTAAAACTTTATTTTTGTTTTAATTTATCTATAAGTGAAATCGCAAATGATAAACAGATATCTAGAAGTGCAGTCAACGATGCTTTAAAAAAGGGTGAGATAGCTTTAAAAAATTTAGAAGATAAATTACATTGTTATAAAAAAGATCAACAATTAAAAACACTTATTAATAAAATAAAAGAAAATAAACAATATCAAGAATTATTAAATTACATTCCTGAGGAGGATTAATAAATGGCCTTTGAAAATTTAACTGATAAATTATCTAATATATTTAAAAAATTTCGTAACGAAACACATTTGACTGAATCCAATATGGATGAAATGTTAAAACAAGTGCGTATCGCTTTATTAGAAGCGGATGTTAATTTTAAAGTTGTTAAAGAATTTGTTAATGGCATTAAAGAAAAAGCAATTGGGCAAGAAGTATTAAAAAAATTAAATCCTTCTCAACAAGTTGTAAAGATAGTCCATGAGGAATTAGTTAACCTACTTGGAAGTGATAATTGTAATTTAAAATTAAAAAATAACGCATTATCTGCAATTATGCTCGTTGGATTACAAGGTTCTGGTAAAACAACAACAGCAGGTAAACTTGCATATTTATTTAAAAACAAGCAAAAAAAGAAAGTTTTATTAGTGGCGTTAGATGTTTATCGCCCTGCCGCTATTGATCAATTAAAACAAATCGGTAAACAAATTGATGTCGAAGTATTTGAAATGGGCACTAATAATAAGCCAACAGATATTGCATCGAAAGCTTTAGAAAAAGCCAGAAGTGAACTTTTTGATATTATGATTCTAGATACTGCTGGTCGTTTACAAATTGACGAACCATTAATGAAAGAATTAAATGATATATCTAATATTGTTCATCCTGATGAAACACTTTTACTTGTGGATGCAATGGCAGGTCAAGATGCTGTTAATGTCGCTAATTCTTTCCATCAACAGGTTGCTTTGACTGGAATTATTATGTCTAAATTAGATGGTGACGCTAGAGGTGGTGCTGCTTTATCTATTCGCCATTTGACTGGTTTAGCGATTAAATTTGCTGGTGTTGGTGAAAAAATATCTGATTTAGAATTATTCCATCCTGAAAGAATGGCTGATCGTATTCTTGGCATGGGTGATGTCATGACCCTTGTTGAAAAGGCACAAGAAAATCTTGATGAAAAAGAAATGAAAAAATCATTTAACAAAATGATGGAAGGTGACTTTGATTTAAATGACATGTTAAAACAATTAAAGCAAGTAAATAAACTTGGCTCATTATCATCAATTTTAAAAATGATACCTGGTATGCCTAAAATTAGTAAAGAACAACAAGACCTTGCTGAAAAAGAGATGCGTAATTTTGAGATTATTTTAAATTCTATGACTCCTTATGAAAAAAAGCATCCTGAAGTTATTAAATTTTCTCAAAAACAAAGAATCTCAAAAGGATGTGGAAAATCTATTCAAGATATTAATAAAGTATTAAAAAAATATGAGACATCAAAAGAAATGATGAAACAGATGCGACAATATAAAAATAAAGGGAGAATTCCACCAGGTTTTGGAGGATTTTAATTTTTATTTTTAATAAATTTATGGCCCTTTTGTAGGGCTTTTTCTTCCCATTTAGGGGTTTTAATATTTTGATCTATCTCATTTAATAATGATATATCTTCCTGAGTTAAGTTTATTTTTTTGAATAAATCTTTACGATATTTTCTCGTTAAGCGAAGTGACTCTTTACGATGATATTTTTTTATTGCGTTGTGATCTCCACAATATAAAATATCAGGTATTTTATCTCCATTAAAATCGTATGGTTCAGTATATTGAGGATATTCTAATAAACAGTCTTGAAAGCTTTCTTCTTTAATTGATTCTTGACTAATCGCACCATCTAAAAGACGAATAATTGAATCACTAATTGCCATTGATGCAATTTCACCACCCGTTAGTATAAAATCACCTATACTTAACATCTTATCAATATATTTATTTATTCTTTCATCAATTCCTTCATAATGACCACATATTATCATTATGTCTTTGTTTGTTGATGAGTAATATTTTGCAATATTTTGATTATATGTTTCACCTCTAGGAGATAATAAAATTATTTCCATATTATCAGTTTTATTAGCCATAATTGCATCATAAATGGGCTGACATTTCATAATTAAACCAGCACCTCCTCCTACAGGAGGGGTATCTACTCTTTTATATTTATCTTTTGTGTAGTCTCTAATATTTATTAATTTAATATTTACTATTTGTTTAGATATTGCTCTTTTAATAATGGAATTATTTAAAAATCCATCAAACATTTCAGGGAATAATGTTAATATTATGATATTTTTCATAACATTCCCTCCATATATTTAATAATGATTGTTTTATTTTTTATATCGACTTCTTGAATAAATATTTTATCAATAAATGGGACAAAAAATATTTTGTTATTATTTGTTTTGCATCTTAGTGTAATTTGAGCAGGAAATTCTTCAACTTTTATAACGTCTCCTAAATATTTACCCTCTAATGTAATAATTTTACATCCTTCAAGGTCATTAAAAAAATATTGATTTTCTTTTAAAGTGACATCATCTTTTTTAATGTTTACACTATAACCTTTTAAATTTAAAGCATCATCAATATTATTTATTTCTTCAAATAAGACATAATCATTACCTTTGTATTGATAATAATTTAAAGCGTGAACAACAATCTCTTTTTTACTATCGGGACTAATTAAAATAATATTGTTTTCTTTTTTATATCTTTCATTAGCAAAATAAGTGTTACTTTTAATAACTACTTCACCCTTAATACCATGTACATTAATAATTGTTCCTAAATTTAAATAATCCATATAGCAAAAAAGAGGTTTAGTCCTCTTTTTCTCCTTCGTCATAAGATTCAAAACGTATGTGAACGTGTTGACTTTGTTTTTTTGCTGAAACAGACACTAATTCTCTTATAGCGTTGGCAATAACGCCTTTTTTGCCAATTAAACGTGAAATATCTTTCTTGTTAGCGGCAATAAGAATTGTAATATCTTTATCTTTGTTTTTTGTGGATGGAATTTCTCTAATAAGGACTGCTTCTTTGTCTTCTACGATAGGATCAACTATCGCATGAATTGTATTTTGATAGTCCATTATTATTTAACTTTCTTTTTTGCTTCAGCACGTTTAGCAATAATGCCTTTTTTGCTTAAAATTGCTTTAACAGTGTCAGAACAAACAGCACCTTTATCGAGCCATTGCATAGCTTTTTCTTCATCCACGACAGCATTTTCAACACCTTTATCTGGGTCGAAATAGCCAATTTGTTCAATAATTCTACCATCTCTTGCAAAACGAGAATCAGCGGCGACAATACGATAGAATGGATCTTCATGACGGCCAATTCTTGTTAATCTTAATTTTACTGCCATAATTTTTCTCCTTTTCTTTGACTTAGTTAGTATAAATAGTATTGATTTTAGTGTCAAGTATTTTTGCTTGACATTATAATTTTGTTAAATTTTTAATTAATTTTGTTAAAATATATGTATCAATGGAATTTTTAGAAAAAATATTTAAGATAAAAGAAAAAGGTTCCACATTAAAAAAAGAAATAATAGGTGGATTAATTGTTTTTGTTTCGATGTGTTATGTTTTACCATTAAACGCATCAATTATTGGAAGCATGGGCATGTCTTATAGCGGTGTATTTGCTATGACTGCTTTTGTTAGCGCTATTGTTACACTTATTATGGCTTTAGTTGCTAATTATCCTGTTGTCTTATCGGCAGGAATGGGATTAAATGCTTATATTGCTTATACTATAGCGGCGTCAAGTGGCTATACATGGCAACAAGCAATGATATTACTTACTATTTCTGGTATCTTGTTTTTTGCTTTTTCTTTAACTCCAGTTCGAAAACTAATCATAAACGCAATACCTAATGGATTAAAATATATTATTAGTGCCGCCTTAGGAGCGTTTATTTGTTTTGTTGGATTAAAAAATTCTGGAATTATTATTTCTAATGAATCAACTTTTGTTGGACTTGGTAATTTTGCAAATCCCGCGACTATTATATCGGTAGTGACTGCCTTTATATGTTTTGGATTAATGTTTTCAAAACGAAAAATTTTAGGTAATTTAGCTATTCCTATTTGTGTTTTACTTGCTGCTTTAAGTGGATTAATTACATCTATTATTATGTCAAATACTGGCATGTTATATCATGATGGCACAAGTTGGGTATATGGTGGATATCTAGCTAATGATGTTGTTAATTTACCAATTGCTCCTTGGCTTGATGAATCTGTTAAATTTGGCCTAAGTGGTGTTGAAGATGTGGTATTTTTTGGTATTTTTTCAAATAATGGCTATAATGGCACATCTTTTGTTAATGATTTAGTTGCTGTATTTCAAAATCCAGTCTCTTACATTGCTATTTTTTCATTAATGTTTGTCAACTTATTTGATACAACCGCAACTTTACTAGCGGTAGGTAGAAACGTTGGTTTAATTGATGAAAAAGGAGAAATGCAAAATTATCAAAAAGCTGTTTTAGCTGATGCGACCGGCGCTTTAATATGCGCACCACTTGGCACTAGCACTGTTACATCTTTTGCAGAATCTAATGTCGGTGTTGAGATGGGAGCAAGAACTGGTTTAAGTGCTTTTGTTGCTGCCATATTGTTTATTTTAAGTGCATTTATTTATCCGATATTTTCTATTTTTACGGCTGGATGTGTTTCTGCACCAGCTTTAATTTGTGTTGGTACTTTAATTTTTGTTAATAATTTTAAAGCTATTGATTTTAAAGACCAATTGCTTATTTTTACTGGTTTTATTACTGTTATTTTTACTTTATTAACTTATTCTATTGCCTCTGGTATTGGAATGGGATTAATTGCTTATCTTGTCATGTTAATGTTTGCAAAAAGATGGAAAGATATTAATGTAACACTTATTGTTATTGCTATTTTATTTTTGATATCGTTTGTACTAAGTGCGGTTTTAAATGTTATAAACCAAACGTAGTTTTAATTGTTTTATTATATTTTAATTACTATAATAAATTATGGTTTAAAAGTTCAAGGAGGATAAACACAAGATGAAAAAACTTTTACCTTTAATTGGTTCAATGTCATTGCTTCTTGGTTTAGTTGCTTGTGATACAACTACATCATCGACATTACCTGACATTGATGATTTTAATGAAGAAGTCACTCTTTCTGAGGGCTTAGAAGCAATCTCTTTAGCGTATGAAAATGTTTTAGACGCTAATACTATCAAAATTGGTGCTGATTTAACTAATGTAAGTACTGATGTAAAAACAGTAACACAAGTTTTAGTTGATGGTGTTTTACAACAAACTACAACAGTTAACTCAAAACAAAATTTAACAAGCAGTATTGATTTTGCCTTAAATATTGATGATACAAAAACTGTCGATCAAGCATTTAAAGGTATTGTTAGTGTTGGTGACACTAATATGACTGGATCAACTACTATTGATGATGTTAAGATGGAATTTGGCCTTAACTTTGAAAGTGTCAGTGCTTATTTAGATGGCAGTAAAGTTTACCTTGATGTCACTAATAGCGGCATTTATGATCAAATTTTAGAAATCGTTACTACCGCTAATGGAGGAAGTACATCCCAAACAGAACAATTAGAAGCTATTTTTGATCAAATCGGAGAAAAAATTGCTTTTGATTTAAGTTCTTTAAATAATTCTACTTCTTTACCTGTTCTTGGTGACTTTTTTAATAGTTTACCAAGCGCTGACGAAATTGTTACAAGTGTTGAACAAGCTTTAACAACTCTTCCAATACTAAGTGATTTATTAACTTTTAAAACTAATGGCGAAGATACATTAGTTAATATTAATGTAACAAATGATGATTTATTTGAATTAGTGGCTTTTATTCTTTCTAGTAGCGATCCAAACGTTCCACCTATGACCGCTGAGGAAGTTGAAGAAATGGTTGGCGATTCATTCAATATCAATTCATTTGATATCAATATTGTAATTGATAGCGTTGGTTATATTTCATACCTTGACACTGATATTGATATGAAAACAGCAACAGCATCTGGTGAAAGCAGTATTACTCCTGGTGGTGATACTGTAGTTGAAACTAATACTACCGTTACTTCAAATGTTGTTTTTGATACAACTTTCACGTTTGATTTTAGTGAAGAAACTTTAGAATTACCATCTGATTTAGATAGTTATTATTTAGTTCCAATCAGCCAATCTGGTGGTGTTGGTACAATTTAATATTAGTTATTGATTTTTACTTTTATAGGCTGTTAAGAAATTAAAAACTTAATAGCCTTTTTATTTTTGTTATATAATTATAACGAGGTGATAATTATGAATAAAAAAATATTTGGATTATTATTTGTTATTCCATTAACTATGTCTTTGGGATCCTGTAATAATGAAGTATCTTTTAATATGAATGATTATAATCAAAAGGTTTCTACTAGCGACGCAATATCAATTGTTTCTAATTCATATGATGCAATGAAAAATATCTCAGGATTAAAAATTAATCAAACAATAAATGATGAATCTGTTTGTTACACTATTAAAGGAAGTGACATTGTTAATGGTGTAGTAGAGCAAACAAATACCACTAATATTTCTTTATCTACTAAAGATAGTAATGTAGAAATCTTTGCTGGTATTGATAAAAATCAACCAATAAATAATGCTTTAACTATGAGTCAACAACTAGATGAATATTGTTATGATTTTTCATACATCGTAAATGATGAAACAATACATTTTTCAACTTTAGATTTATCAAATTCTAATGTTTATATCACTGATGGAAGAATTTATTATGATTTTTCTAATACAAATATTAAAGAAGAAATTTTAGAAATTATTAATTTATTTTCTTCACAATCTAGTGATGTTAGTCAAATTATTGAACTTTTAAATTTAATTGGTGACAAAGTATCTATGCCAATAAATTTTGACTCTTTTTTAAATACAGATAAAACTAATTCAACATTAGATGAGTTAATGCCATCTAGCGAGGATTTTTTAAATTCATTAACACAATTATTTATTGATTTCCCTTCATTAGAACAAATTATTACTTTTAATAGTGATGGCAGAAATTTATTAATATCTTTTGATTTAACAATTGATAAAATATCTAATTTAATTGCTGATTATTTTAATCGTGTTAATCCTGGTTCTTCTTTAGATATAAACGATATTAAAGATGAACTTTTAACTTTATTTGATATTGAAAGCTTAAAACTTAATTTCATCATTGATAGCAATGGATATATAAGATATTTTGATAGCGACATTGATATTAATATGTTAATTGGTTATCAAAATCTTGTTGTTCCAGGTGATAGTACTAGACGATATGAAGAAATTACAACTATGAATGTTGTTTTAGATTGTTCTACAAATATCGAATATGGTGATTTTGATATTCGTCTACCTGATAATTTATTAACTTATTTTTATTTAGATAATGTTTTAACAAAACCAAGCAAATCATTTTTCTAATTTTATAATTTAACTATATTTTGATAAGATTTTTAAAAAAAGATTTACATTCAATCTTAAGATTGATATGATTTAAAAGCGCATTAAAAAGCGATACGGGTGGTCCGCTGATAAAATATCATGAACATCAAGAGAAAAATTATGATAGGAGGTAAATTATGAACAACAATTTAGTTAAAGAAATTACCTTAAGTCAACTTCGTGATGACATTCCAGAATTTTCAAGTGGTGATGTTGTAAAAGTTTATTTACGCATTATCGAAAATAAAAAAGAACGTCTTCAAGTATTCCAAGGTGTTGTCTTACAACGTCGTGGCGGTGGTGTTGGTGAAACATTTACAGTTAGAAAAATTTCTAGCGGTGTCGGTGTTGAAAAAACATTCTTACTTCACTCACCATCAATTAGTAAAATTGAAGTTGTCCGTCATGGTAAAGTTAGAAGAAATAAAATCTTCTATCTACGTAATAGAAGTGGTAAATCCGCTCGTATTAAAGAAGTACTTAAATAGTAAAAACGGTGGTAACACCGTTTTTTCTTTTATATTTTAAAAGAAATATATATAATCTTATTGATATGAAAAACTTTAAAAGTCTTTCTAATAACACTAAAAAAATAATTATCTATTGTACATATTTAGTGTTTATTTGTTTAGTTTGTGTGGCTAGTTTTGCTACATATAATCGCTTTTATTATTCTTTTTATTATGTTGAAGGATATTCAATGTATCCAACTTTAGAACCGCTTCAATTTGGAAAAGTTGATACACATCGTGATATTTTACAATACTTAGATCGCTTTGATATTGTAATTACTTATTATCCAACTGATTATAATGATAACGAGCTTAAAAATAATGCCGAATTAAAAATTAAAAGAGTTATTGGTCTTCCTAATGAAACTATTACTGTTACAAATATTAACAATCAAAATTATATAAATGTTAATGGTATAGAACTAGTATTGCCATTTAATCCAGATGATAATTTAGGACTTGATCGATATGTTGGAAGAGAATATACCTTAAAAGAAAATGAATATTTTTTAATGGGTGATAACTGGGGTCATTCTTCTGATTCTTGTGATGTAGGTCCAATTAATATAAATATGATTCAAGGCATTCTTATCGCAATTGAAGGGATATGCGACGTCGATAGCGATGGAAATGTTATTTCATTAACGTATCAAGATAAAGTTTATTTTAAGTAGGTGCTTATGAATAATAACATTCACTGGTTTCCTGGACATATGAAAAAAGCCATCAATCAAATTAGTGAAAAACTAAAAATGATTGATGTTGTGATTGAAATTTGTGATGCAAGAATACCTTTTTCTTCTTTAAATAAGCAATTAGAAAACGCAATAAAAGATAAACCTAAATTACTAATATTTTCAAAATGCGATCTTGCTGATGAAAATCAAATAAGACTATGGGAAAAATATTATCAAGACAAATCTTATTTAACTTTAGCAGTTAATTTAAACAATAAAAACCAAATCGAAACAATCATTAATAAAATTCAATATTTAGCTAAACCAAAAATTGATAAATTATTAAAAAAAGGAATTAAAAATTATCCAATCAAAACGATGATTATCGGAATTCCAAATGTAGGTAAATCAACACTTATTAATTTATTAAGCAAAAGAAAAGCTGCTAAAGTTGAAAATAAACCTGGCTTAACACGTTCACAACAATGGATTAAAATTGATCAAAATATATATTTATTAGACACTCCTGGAATTTTGCCTACGTATTATGAAAACGAGGAAATTGCAACAAAAATCGCGCTAATTGGCTCTATTAGACAAGATATTGTTCCTTTAGACAAATTAGTGAACAATTTAATTGATTTTTTAAGGGAATTTTATCCAAATTCACTGCAAAATCGATATAAAATTGAAAATATTTATATAAAAAATGAAGATATTTTAAAACAAATTTGCATAAATAGATCATTTAAAAAAGAAAATGATGTTTATGATTTTCAAAAAGCAAAAATAATATTATTAAACGAATTTAAAGATGGATTGTTAGGCCAATTTTGTCTAGATAGATGTGATATAGATGGATAAAAATTTTGATAAACAATATATTATTAATAATAATATTAAATTACTCGTAGGATGCGATGAAGCAGGAAGAGGATGTCTTGCTGGCCCAGTTGTCGCAGCCGCTGTTATTTTAAAAGATGATTTTTATGATGATCTTATTGACGATTCGAAAAAACTTACTCCTAATCAAAGAGAAAAAGCTTATCAAATGATTATTAATAATTGTATATGTTATGGGGTTGGAATAATATCAAGTGAAACAATTGATAAAATAAATATCTATGAAGCATCAAGACAAGCTATGCTATTAGCTATTAAAAATATGAAACATGATTTTGATTTGGTATTAACAGATGCAATGAAACTTCATGATGAACATATTAGATGTATAGATATTATTAAAGGAGATGCAAAATCATTTTCCATTGCCTCCGCGAGTATTATTGCTAAAGTAACAAGAGACCATATTATGGATGAATTAGATAAGTTATATCCACAATATCAATTTAAAAAACATAAAGGATATGGTACAAAATTGCATCTTCAATGTTTAGAAAAATATGGCCCTTTAAAAGGTATACATCGATTTTCTTATAAACCAGTTAAAAAAATAATTGACCCAATTATAAAATTATTTTAGTCATTTTTTAAAAAAACTCCTTTAAGTATGTAGGAGGACATTTTAAAAATGATACAAGGACGTGATTTATTACTTTATTTATCGTATAAATATTCTGGTGATTGGGAAAGAATATTTGAAGCAATAAAAAAACGAGAAGCAGTTGATATGGAATTGCTTCAAGAATGTAAGAATTTAATTAAATGTAATTTTATTACAATAATTGATGAAAATTACCCGCAATGTTATAAGCAAATTTTCCAACCACCTTTTGTTTTATATTATTATGGCGACATTAATTTATTAGATAACTATTATTCTAATCTTGCCGTGGTTGGATCTAGAGAAGCATTAAAAGAAAACAAACAATTAACAAAAGAAATAATAAAAAATTTAAATAATGAATTTGTAATTGTCTCTGGCTTAGCACATGGAATAGATAGCATTGCTCATGAAGCAATAATAAAAAATAATGGAAAAACAATTGCTGTTTTAGGATGTGGTATAGATTATATATATCCTAAAGAAAATGAAGATTTGTATAATATTATTAAAAAAGATCATTTATTAATAAGTGAATATCCAAATCTAACTCCACCTAAAAATGATTATTTCCCATTTAGAAATCGTTTAATCTGTGGTTTAGCGCCTTTATTATTTGTTCCTGAGGTTAAGCTTAAATCTGGCACGAATATATCAATTAAATTAGCTATTGAACAAGGAAAAGATATTTTGATATTACCTCAAAGCCCAAATAATGGAACAATTAATAATCGAATAATTAAAGATGGCGCGATATTAGTGGAATCTGCTCAAGATATTTTAAATGAGAAAAAATAATATATTCTTTTTATATAAGTAATAAAAGAATATTAAAGATGTAGGCTTGACAGTATTTTCTAAGTGCAATAATCTATTAAGGAAAAAGGAGTGGATTTATGAAACTTGTAATTGTCGAATCACCAACAAAATGTCAAACCATCAAAAGATATCTAGGTAGCGAATATGAAGTTGTTGCTTCTAAAGGTCATATTAGAGAACTTGCAAAAAATGGCAAGGGTGGTTTAGGTGTCGATATTGAAAATGATTTTAAACCAACATATAAAATTTCTAAAGAAAAATACAATGTTGTTAATGATTTAAGAAAAAAAGCAAGAAAAGCTAGTGAAGTTATACTTGCAACCGACCCTGATAGAGAAGGAGAAGCTATCGCTTGGCATTTAACAGAAGTTTTAGGTTTAGATCCTTTAAAAACTAAAAGACTAGAGTTCCATGAAATTACAAGAGATTCCATTAATGAAGCTATTAAAAATCCACGCACTATCAATTTAAATTTAGTTTCTAGTCAAGAAGCAAGAAGAATTATTGATCGAATTATTGGATTTAAATTATCAAAATTATTAAATAATAAAATCCATTCAAAAAGCGCTGGTCGAGTGCAAAGCGCAACATTAAAAATTATTGCAGATCACGAAAAAGAAATTGCTAATTTTAAACCTGAAGAATATTATAAAATCTCTGTTGTTGCAAAATTTAATGATGAAGATTATGAATTAACTTTAAAAAGAAATAAACCAATTTCTTCTTTAAAAGAAGCTGAAGAAATTTTATCGGCAATTGGAGATGAATTAATAGTAAGCGAAGTAAAAAAAGATATTAAAACTAAACAAAGCAAGCCTCCTTTTAAAACCTCTACTTTAGAGCAAGCTGCTTATAATAGTTTTAAAATTGGAACAAAAGAAACCCAAGGAATTGCTCAAAGTCTATATGAAGGTATTCAAATAGAAGGTGAACACGAAGGTTTAATTACTTATATGAGAACTGATTCGACTCTTTTATCTAGCACATTTATTAAAAGAGCTACTAATTTTATTAATGAAACTTTCGGTGAACAATATATTGGTCCAAATGCTAATTTGAAAAAAACTAGCAAGAATGAAAAATTGCCTCATGAAGCAATTAGACCAACAAGTAATCATATGACTCCAGAAAAAGTTAAACCATATCTTAATCGTCGTCAATATCAACTATACAAATTGATTTATGATCGCGCTTTAGGATATTTAATGGCGCCTAAAAAAGAAGAAGTTACTACTGTTACATTTAAATGCAGTGATGATGTTAGTCTAACTTTAGAAGGCACAAGAGTAATTTTTGATGGTTACACTAAATTAAATAAAAATGATGAAGATAAAACATCTAAACTTTTACCTCTTATCAATGTTGGTGATAAATTTACCTTAGTTAGTAAAAAACAAGAACAAAAATTTACTCAACCACCTGCCCATTATAGTGAAGCCAAAATAGTTTCAATTATGGAAGATGTTGGAATAGGAAGACCTTCTACATACGCAAATACTATTTCTATTTTAAATAATCGAAAATATGTCCAAGATTCGCAAGGTATTTTAGCAATTACACCTCAAGGTGATAAAACATCTCATGTTTTAGATAAATATTTTCCAGATATTGTAAACGCTAAATATACTGCCCAAATGGAAGAAAAATTAGATGACATAGAAGAAGGAAAAGAAACAACATTAGATGTCTTAAAAGAATTTTATTACCCATTTATTGAAGAATTTGAAGATGCATCAAAAAGAATGTATAAAGATGCTGGAGAAAAAGTAGGTCGTCAATGTCCAAAATGTGGTCATGACCTTGTTTATAAAGATGGGAAAAATGGTCGCTTTATATCTTGTAGTGATTATCCAAATTGTGACTATGTTGAATCAATAAAAAAAGAATTAGTTTATACCGGGGAAACTTGTCCAGTGTGTGGTAAGCCCTTAGTTGAGCGCATTGGCTTAAAAAATAAAAAATTTATTGCTTGTTCAGGCTATCCTGATTGTAAATATATTAAAGGAAATGAAAATAAGGTTTTAAAAACAAAACAACCTTTAAAACTTGTTGGAAAAAAATGTCCAAAATGTGGTAAGGATTTGGTTTTTAGAAAAAATAAAAAAGGTGAAGAATTTATCGCTTGTAGCGGTTTTCCTAAATGTCGTTATACTGAAAATATTAAACAAAATGGTGAAGAAAAATAACTTCACCTTTTTAATTGTTATATAATGTTTATATGAAAGATTATTTAGAAGATTTTATCGATTATTTAAAATATAATCTAAATTACACTATTTATACATGCGATTCATATAAAAGAGATATCATTAAGTTTTATAATTTTGTTGCAAGTGAATCAATTAATTATCTAGATGTAGATAATATTGTTATAAGAAATTTTTTAACGAAAGAATTAAAAGAAAAAGTTTCTAAAATATCTTGTAAAAGAAGAATATCAGCCTTGAAAAAATATTATGAATATCTTTTTAAAAAAGGCTATATCAAAAATAATCCTTTTAATTTTGTCGTGCCAATGAAAGTAGAAAAAAAGTATCCTAAGGTCTTAAATCAAAACCAAATTAAACAAATACTTGCTGATAATATTTTAAGACAAGATGAATTTGTATTAAGAGATCAAGTTATTTTAGAAATTTTATTTTCTTGTGGCATAAGAGTTAGTGAATTAATCAATATAAAAATAAATGACATTTCCTTAAAAGAAAAAATTATTCGTGTCTTTGGTAAAGGCCAAAAAGAAAGACTTGTCCCATTTACTATTCAATGTCAGCAAAGTATTGAAAACTATCTTAAACAATTAAGACCTATACTCGCTAATCGTAGTAAAGAATATAATGACTATTTATTATTAAATAAAAACGGTCAACAATTAACAAGAAGAGGTGTGGAATATATTTTAAATGAGATTGAAATGAAATGCGCAGATTTTTATGGCTTACATCCTCATATGCTTCGACATAGTTTTGCAACTACATTATTAGAAAATGGCGCTGATCTAAGATTAATTCAAGAATTATTAGGTCATTCATCGATAAATTCAACCCAAATATATACTCATGTCAGTGAAGAAAACATGAAAACTGTCTATAATTTTGCTCATCCTAGAGCAAAGGAAAACAAATAAAATATTCTTAATTTGCAATGTTTTTATTAAAAACAAAGGATTTTTAGTTATATCTTGTTTTATCTAATAGATAAATTTTAAATTCTTTGCTTTTTTTAAGACATTATTTGTGATACTATATTATGGCTCTAATTAGAGACTACACACACTATGAATTTGATATCCGCGTCTTATGATAATCATAAGGGATATTTGTTAGAAGTAGTGGAGGAAAAAACAAATAAGGAGGTTCACTTAAATGAGTGAAGAATTAAAACAAGAAGTTGCAGTAGAAGAAAAAGTCGAAGAAACTGCGAAAACTGAAGAAGCACCTGCTAGTGAAATGGCAAGTGTTATGCATGATCCAGATGCTCCAATTATTACAATGAAAAAATTGTTAGAAGCTGGCGCGCATTTTGGTCATCCTACCAAAAAATGGAACCCAAAAATGAAAAAATACATTTATGGTTCTAGAAATGGTGTCTACATTATTGATTTAACTAAAACAGTTGAATGTATCAATACTGCTTATGCCGCTTTAAAAGATATTGTTGATAAAGGTGGTAAAGTATTATTTGTCGGTACTAAAAAACAATGTCAAGAAGCAGTTGAAGCTGAAGCCTTAAGAAGTGGTTCTTTTTACATCACAAATAGATGGTTAGGTGGTACATTAACTAATTTTAAAACCATTCAATCTCGTATTCGTTACTTAAAAGAATTAGAAAGAAGAGATGAAGATGGCGAATTAGATTTATTAAACAAAAAAGAAGCTGCTGATTTAAGAAAAGAAAAAGACAAATTAAATAAAAACTTATTGGGTATCAAAGAAATGAGAAAAGCACCTAATGCTTTATTTATTGTTGACCCACATAGTGAAAATATCGCTATTAAAGAAGCTCATAAATTGCATATCCCAGTATTTGGAATTGTCGATACTAACTCTGATCCAGATGAAATCGATTATCCAATTCCTGCTAATGATGATGCAATTAGATCTATCGCTTTAATTCTTGCTGTTATGGCAGACGCTGTTGTGGAAAGCAAAGGCGGAATTCCAGTTGTCGCATATACTAAAGATGAAGGTGATGAAGTGACAATGAAAGATGCCATTAAACAAGCCGATAAAGAAAACCAAGAAAAATTAGCAAGAATTCGTGCTGAAAGAAAAGCTCGTCAAGAACGTTTTGAAAAAGAACAAGCTGAAAGAGCCAAAGCTCGTGCAGCAAGAGAAGAAGAAGATAAACAATTAGAAAAAGAAGCAGCCAGCAAAGCTAAAAAAACTAAAAAAGCTGTAGCTAAAGCTGAAGAAACTCCAACTGAAGAAAAAGTTGAAGAAAAAGGAGAATAACATGGCATCAAGCAATTTAATTGAATTAATTAAAAAACTTCGTGAACTTACTGGTGCAGGTATGATGGATTGTAAAAATGCACTTGAAGCTAACGATTTAGATTTAGACAAAGCTGGCGATTATCTTAGAGAAAAAGGTATTGCCAAAGCTGCTAAAAAAGCAGAAAGAATTGCTGCTGAAGGATTAAGTGATGTCGCTACTTGTCCAAAATGTGGTAAATGCGTTGTCTTAGAAGTAAACTGTGAAACAGACTTTGTCGCTCGTGGTGATGATTTTAAAAAATTAGTCAGTGATACTGCTGATGTAATCTTAAAAAATGAACCAGCTAATTTAGAACAAGCAAAAGATTTATGCAAAGAATTATATACTGAAGCAACAGTGCGTATTGGTGAAAAATTAGATCTAAGAAGATTTGATTTATTAAAACCTACTGACACTCAAGTTTTAGGAACATACATCCATATGGGTGGAAAAATTGCTGTAGCAGTTGTTTTAAGTGGTGGTGATAAAGAATTCGCAGAACAATTAGCGATGCACATTGCTGCTAATTCACCAAAATATGTTAATCCAAGTGATATACCAAGCGAAGTAATTGAAAAGGAAACCGCTATTCAAATTGAAGCAAGCAAAACTGATCCTAAACTTGCTAACAAACCTGAAAATATTTTAAGAAATATTATTAAAGGTAAAGTTGATAAAATTTTATTTGAATCGGTACTAAGTGAACAACCATACTTATTAGATGATTCTAAAAAAGTTGGTCAAGTACTTAGTGAAAATAAAGTTGAAGTTGTTAAATTTGTTCGTTACCAAGTTGGTGAAGGTATTGAAAAAAGACAAGATGACTTTGCAAAAGAGGTCATGGAACAAGCAAAATAAATTAATAATTAAAGAAACACAATTTCGTGTTTCTTTTTTTTAAGGAGTTATTAAATGTTATATAAAAGAATATTATTAAAAATTAGTGGTGAGTCTATTGCTGACAAAACAAAAAATCAAACTTTGAATTGTGAAAAACTTCAAAACATTGCTACAACCATTAAATTTTTAATCGATGAAGGGGTTCAAGTTGGTGTTGTTATTGGTGCAGGCAATATTTGGAGAGGCAAATTTGCTTCAAAATTAAATATTGAGCCCGCTCAAGCTGATTATATGGGAATGCTTGGTACAATAATTAATGCAGTCGCCCTAACTAATGCTTTAAAAAAGATTGGAACAGATTCAATTACGATGTCTGCGATTAGCATTGATCCTATTACCATTCCTTTTGATGAACATTTAGCAAAACAATATCTTAGTGAAAACAAAGTTGTTGTTTTTGGAGGGGGTACAGGTAAACCATTTTTTACTACAGATACCGCTGCTACATTACGCGCTATTCAAGTTGATGCAGATGCTATTTGTATGGCTAAATATGGTGTTGATGGAGTTTATACAAGTGATCCAAATAAAGATCCTAACGCTAAATTTTTACAAAAATTAACATTTAATCAAATATTAGAACAAAACCTTCAAGTAATGGATATTTCTGCAATAGAACTAATAAAAGATAAAGATATTATTGTTAGAGTATTCAATATGGATAATCCTAAAAATATTGAAAAAGTGGTAAAAGATGAAAATATTGGTACAATAATAACAAGGAGCTAATTAAATATGGATGAACTTGCAAATGAAGCCAAATTAAATATGGAGAAGTCAATTGACTCTTATAAAACTAGTTTAAACACTTTAAGAACTGGTAGAGCAAACGCTGCTATTCTAGATTCTGTTCGCGTTGATTATTATGGTACACCAACTCCACTTAATCAAATTTCTGCTGTTTCAGTAGTGGAAGGAAAACAACTTGTCGTCAAACCATATGATAAAAATGATTTAAAATCTATAGTTGCAGCAATAAATGCCGCAAATATTGGTTTAGTACCTGTTAATGATGGACAAGTAGTTAGATTAAATATTCCACCTTTAACAGAAGATCGAAGAAAAGAAATTGTCAAGCAAGCAAGAAAATTTGCTGAAGAATGTAAAGTAGCCATTCGTAATATTAGAAGAGATTATATTTCTATTATTAAAGACGACGAAGAATTTAGTGAAGATTATCAAAAGAAGGTCGAAAAAGAAATTCAAGATGTTACTGATCAATCAATTAAAAAAGTTGATGAGATAACCAAAGAAAAAGAAAAAGAAATTATGGCAATTTAAAAGTAGGTGCAAGCCTACTTTTTTATTAAATTATTCTTTTATAGTAATATTTTCATATTATAAGTGTGTATTTAGTTTTATTTTTGCAAGTATTTTTATATAAAACCAAATAAAAATAGTTTATACTATTTTCATGGTTGAAAATCAATTGACACATATTGCTTTTATTATGGATGGTAATGGCCGTTGGGCAAAGAAAAAAGGTTTGCCTAGAACTTTAGGGCATAAGGCTGGCTGTGACATTATTAGTGATATCTATCATCATTGCTATAATAGTGGAATTAAAATTATGTCTTTGTTTGCTTTTTCAACACAAAATTGGAATCGTCCTAAACAAGAAGTTTCTCTTTTATTTAAATATTTAGAAAATTTTTTTAAAAAAGAAATTGATAATATGATACATGATAAAACATGTATTCGTGTCAGCGGTGATTATTCTAAATTACCAAAAAAGACTGTAAATATTATTAATCAAGCCATAAAAAAGACTAAGGATTTTCATAATTTTACTTTTAACATTTGTTTAAATTATGGTGGGATGGAAGATATTATTCAAGCTTGCAAAAACATCATTAACGAAATAAATGATAATAATCTAGATATAAACACGATTGATATTAATAATTTTAATAATTATTTATATAGTAAAGATTTACCGCCAATTGATTTATTAATTAGAACAGGTGGAGAAATTAGAGTATCTAATTTTATGTTATATCAACTAGCTTATGCTGAATTAATGTTTGTGGACACTTTATGGCCTGATTTTAATTGCGATATTTTAGATCAATGTATAGACAAATATTACCATCGTAAAAGAACATTTGGAGCAATAAAAGATGAATAAAAGAAGAAAAATAAATACTGACACGCTTATTAATGAATTTAAGCCTAATGAAGTTACAAAAGAACAAAAAGCGTCTTTAAAAACACGAATAATTACTTCTATTATTGGTGTCGCTATTGTTTTACCTTGTATTTTTTTAGGTGAGTGGCCATTTTTTATTTTAGTTATTCTTATTGGTGGTTTAGGTGCTTGGGAATTAGTTCATTGCGCAAAAAAACATTACAATATTTTACTTTATATTGTGACAATTATAATGGTTTTATTTTTAGCAACCTATCCATTTTATCGTAATTTAATTTTTGAAGATACATATTATAATGGAACGATTTATTCTGTCTTTAATAATATTTATATGTCTGCCTTTATTATTTTAATTGGGGCAATACTTTGTTTTTCTTTGGTGTTAATCGATAAAAATTTTGAAGTAAGAGATGCAGCCTACATTTTTGCTTTTGGTGTTATCTTGGGTTTAGGTGTTCAATGCTTGATGTTTTTAAGATATTATCCTTTATGGGAATATTATCTTTCTAGTGGGTTAGATGTTACACCTAATCCTAGTTATGATTATGCTGAAAGTGCTTCATTATTAATATTAGTTGTTGCAGGTTCTTTTTTAAGTGATACCGGTGCTTATTTTACTGGAATGTTTTTTGGAAAAAATAAAATTAACGAAAGAATATCTCCTAAAAAAACTTGGGAAGGATTTATTGGGGGAACAATTACTTCTTTTGTTTTTATAATGCTATTTGGTCTTATACTTGCCGCTTATGATCATCCTATAATTGAAGCTTTTGATTTAGAGCATTGGTATTATTTATTAATTGTTGCTTTAATTATACCTTGTGTCAGCGCTTTAGGTGATTTTATATTTTCTAGTATTAAACGATATTATGGTATTAAAGATTTTGGTTTTATTTTGCCAGGGCACGGTGGTATTTTAGATCGTATTGATTCAGTCTTATTTGCGTCAATGTGTTCTGCAATATTAATTACCATATTTAATGCAATAATCACGAATAATTGGGAAAATTTATTTGTTTAATATGAAAGATATTATTTTATTAGGTGCATCTGGAAGTATTGGAAAACAAACCATAGATATTATAAAAAAAGATTTAAGTTCATTTAATCTAATTGGTGTATCTGTTTTTAATAATTTTTTATATTTAAAGCAACTTTTGCATGAATTTTCAACAATTCGCTATGCATTTTTAAAAGATGATGATATTAAAAACCAATTAAAAATAGAATATCCTAATGTTAATTTTTATTCTTTAGAAGATGGTTTCAATAATTTTATTGACCATTTAAAAGGTGATATTTTAGTTAATGCTTTAATGGGTTTTAGTGGCCTTTATCCATCAATTTTTGCTATTAAAAATAATATGATTTTAGCTTTAGCTAATAAAGAAAGTTTAGTTGTTGGTGGGGAATATATTAATCAATTATTGAAAGATTCTAAAAGTAAAATCTATCCTATTGATAGCGAACATTCTGCCATATATAAATGTCTAAAACAAAAAAATGATAATGTTAAAAAAATAATTTTAACTGCCTCAGGTGGCGCTTTTAGGAATTTATCAAGAGATCAATTAAAAGATGTTACAAAAAAAGATGCGTTAAATCATCCAACATGGTCAATGGGTAAAAGAATTACTCTTGATAGCGACACGATGATGAATAAATGTTTTGAAATTATCGAAGCCCACTATTTATTTAAAATGTCTTATGATAAAATAGGTGTTATTCTCCATGATGAATCTATGATTCATTCAATGGTAGAATATCTTGACAATACATATCTTGCTGAAATTAATAAGCCTGATATGCATAATCCTATTGCCTATGCTTTATATGAATCGAATTATCCTTGCGATTTATATAAAAATAGTGATTACCATAAATTTGGAAATTATCATTTTCATTTATTAGATGAAGAAAGATTTCCGCTTATAAAATTAGCAAAAGATGTTATTGAAAATAAAGGCATTTATGGTTGTGTTTTAAATGCTTGCGATGAAGAATGTTGTTTTGCTTTTTTAAATGATGAAATATCGTTTTTACAAATTGAAGAAATAATATTTACTGTTATGTCAAAAATAAAAAACGATGAATTTATCTTAAATTATGATTTATATGAAAAATATGATTATCAAGCAAGACAATTAACAAGAAAAATAATTAAACAGATTGGAGTTAAATAATGCCAGGTTGGTTAAGTACTATTTTACAAATTATCTTATTTATTGTCTGTCTTTCAACACTTGTTTTAGTTCATGAGGCTGGCCATCTTGCTGCCGCTAAAGCATTTGGTGTTTATTGCGATGATTTTTCAATTGGTTTTGGTAAAGCCTTTCTTCATAAAAGAAGAAAAAATGGCGAAACATATTTTTCTTTACGTGTCGTGCCTTTTGGTGGATATGTCTCAATGGCTAGCGATGAAGGAGAAATTGAAGAAGGCAAATTCATAAATAAAGAAAGAACTATTAACGGAATTAAAAAATGGAAATCCGCTATTATCATGAGTGCGGGTATTATTATGAATATAGTTTTATCTATATTGTTATTTTATATTTATAATCAATGTTTTATTACTGTTAATGTTCCTTATATTAACGCTTTTAGTGCTTTAGAAAATACTCCTGCTTGGAATGCAGGAATAACAACTTATGATCCTAAAACTGGAGAAGGGGATTTTGCAAGTGTCAGTGTTGATCCTCGTTATCCAAATAATGGTGAACAGATATGGTATTATTCTTTAGATTCTCTAGTGTATTATGAAGATGGTACTAGTGAGCCAATCGCTGTTACAGTGCATCAAAATCAAGCTACAATTAGCAACACTAATTTTGATAATTTATTTCATTATTATTTATTAAAAGAACTTGAGGTTAATTATCAAATCGAAGGACAAAGTGAACCTATTCCAATTACAAGACAAGTCGCTGATTTTGAAAATGAAATTACCTTTGAAACTGAAAATATTTCTCATTTAGTAATTAATTTTCCTACTTTTTCTCCTAAAAAAGGAAGCTATTATTGTTCTTATTGTCATGAAACTTTTAATCAAGAAAATAACAATATTAATGAACTAGAATTTACTACTCAAGACGGGACAATTATTATTAATTATAATGACATTTCTAATTACGAAACTTATTATGCTCGACATAAGAATTGTCCTTATATGGAAGGCAACGATAAATTAACTTTACCAGGATCTGTTTCAATTAACGCTGAAGGCAGTGTTAAAACAATGACTCTTAATTTAAATCAAGATAAAACAGGTTTTGAATCAAGTGGTTTATCATTATTTAAAACTGAACATTGGCAAGACTTTGGTGAAGCCTGGACTAATGCTTTTGTTCAATTTGGTGAAGGTGCGGGTTTAATTTTTAGAACTCTAGGTGGATTATTTGTAGGCCAAGGCTGGGAAAATGTTGGTTCAATTGTTTCAATATATACTTCTACCTCTTCAATATTAAGTGATATGGGTGTTTCTTATTTTATTTATTATTGGGGATTAATAAGTGTAAACCTTGCAATTTTTAATCTTTTGCCATTCCCTGGTCTTGATGGCTGGCAACTTTTAGTTATTGCAATAGAAGGAATAAGTCGTAAAAAAGTTCCAGAAAAAGCTAAATCAATTATGTCTTTTATAGGAATGGCTTTATTATTTGGCTTAATGATTATTTTAATTATTAAAGATATCGTGGGGTTATTTTAATGGCTAATGATGCATTAATGTTACGCTTTTTAAAATCTATAGGTATTACAAATACTGAAGATTTTGACTTAAGTTTTGACATATGCACCAAATCAATACTCAATAAAAATATCTTAGACATGGTAATATGCAAAGATATGCCATGGGAATATGAATTATTAAAAGAATTTCAAGAAGGATTATCTACAATTACTTATCAATATAATTTATCTTTTTCATATCGAAATAAACCAAGTTTAGAAAATGTGAGACAATTATTTTTAAATTGGTATAAAAGTATAAATCATATTCCTTATGATAAGGAAGTAGAAATTAAAGACAATTACCTTGATTTTATTTTTTCTAGTCCAGATGAATATGAAGAATATAAAGATAATGTTGATGAATTTAAAGATTTCTTAAAATTTATTAATTATGATATTAATATTGAAACAGAAATAATAAAAAAAGAAACGTCAAATGATAATAATTCAGATGATTTTAATTCTTTAAATGATAACGAATTAAATGATATTGGTAGTGAAGAATCTATTTTAAAAGATGATACTAAGCATCAAGAAGAAATAAAAATAACTGAAGAAACTCTTTTAGAAACAATGAGACAAAACGCGATAGAATTAGCAAAGTCACGTGAATTTGCTAGACGTAATAAAAGAGGGAATTATAAAATTGTTGATAATATTAATAGCATTAATAAAGATAGTGGAAATGTTGATTTTGTTGGAAAAATTTTTGCAGTTGAGAAAAATCAATTTGATGAAACAAAAGTCACTATTGGTATTTATGATGAAAATTATGATGCCATAAATGTTTTCTTTTCTAAAATGAATGATACATCACTTTATAAAATTGATATGAATGCTAGAATTCGTGGTTGTTCATATTTAGATGAAAGAACTAATGATATCATGATTAAGGGACATTTTATTGATTTATTACCTGATGATGAAATTAAAAAAGATACAAGTGAACAAAAAAGAGTAGAGCTCCATTTACATAGTAAGATGTCCGCTATGGATGGATTAGGCTCAATGGATAGTTATGCAAAATACGCTAAAGGGCTAGGGATGAGTGCTTTAGCAATTACTGATCATGGTGTTGTCAGCGGTTTTCCTGATGCTCAAAAAGCAGCTAAAAAATACGGAATTAAAATGCTTTATGGTGCAGAATTTTATATGGTTAATGATGACCTTGAATATGTTAAAAACCCTGCAGATATTTTATTAAACCACGCAAATTACGTAGTTTTTGACTTAGAAACAACTGGTCTTAGTTGCCGTCATAATCGTATTACTGAATTTGCTGGTGTAAGAATTGAAAAAGGAAGTGTCGTATCTAGATTAGATATTTTAATTAATCCTGGTGTCAGCATTCCAAAAATGATTGTTGAAAAGACCCATATTAGCGATGATATGGTCAAAGATAAGCCATATTTTGAACAAGCAAAAGATAAAATTAAAGACTTTTTAAAAGATGCAATTCTTGTTAGTCATAATGCTGATTTTGATATTCCATTTTTAAATGAATCATTAATTAGGGCCAATGATATTCCTTTAGATAATCCTGTTATAGATACATTATCTTTATCAAGATATTTATTACCTGAATCTAGAAATCATCGTTTAGGTACTTTATGTCGTAATTTTGAAGTACGTTATGATACAAAAAGTGCCCATAGAGCGGATTATGACGCTCAAGTTTTAAGCGAAGTTTGGCTTAATATGTTGCCATTATTAACAAAAGATAATTCTAAATTAAAACATAAAGACCTTCTCAATTTAAAAGCTAGTAAAGATGCTTTAAAACATATCCATCCATATCATGTGATTGCTCTTGCTAAAAATTATGAAGGATTGCATGATTTATATCGTTTAATTTCATTATCTCATATTGACTATCTAGCGGAAGTTCCTAAAATTCCAAGAAAAGAATTAATTAAATATCATAAAAATTTAATTTATGGTTCAGCTTGTTTTAATGGGGATGTATTTGAAACTGCTGCTCATAAGACATTAGATGCATTAAAAGAAGCAATATCTTTTTATGATTACATTGAAATACAGCCATTAGAAAACTATACCTATTTAGTTAATCATAAAGATTTTAATTCCCTTGATGAAATTAAAAATATTTTATTAGATATTGTTAACGCTGCTGATTTATTAAATAAGAAAATATGTGCGACAGGAGATGTACATTATTGCTATAAAAAAGATAAGATTTACCGCGATATTTACATATCTACAAAAGGTTTAGGTAATGTTCCTCATCCTTTAAATTTAAATCCATACGATGATAAGAAAAAAGATTTTCTTGAAATTTTACATTATGAAAATCCAGATCAATATTTTTTAACTACTGACGAAATGCTTGAAGCGATGTCTTTTTTAGGTAAAGAAAAAGCTTATGAAATAACAGTGACTAACACTAATTATTTTGCAGATATGTGTCAAGAAATGATACCACTTCCAAATGATCATTTATACACTCCAAAAATTGATAATTGTGAAAATATATTAAAAGATATTTGTTACACGAATGCATACAAATTATATGGAAATCCTCTTCCAGAATATATTAAAACAAGATTAGATAGAGAATTAGATGGAATTATTAGTAATGGTTTCTCTGTTATTTATTATATTGCTCATTTAATTGTTAAAAAATCAAATGAGGATGGATATTTAGTTGGTTCACGTGGCAGTGTTGGTTCTTCTTTTGTCGCTACTATGGCAGATATTACTGAAGTTAATCCTCTACCTCCGCATTATCGTTGTCCAAAATGTAAACATTTAGAATGGACATCACAAACTTTACCAAATATTAAATCAGGATATGATTTACCAAAGAAAAAATGTCCTATATGTGGTGAAGAAATGCTAAGAGATGGACAAAATATTCCTTTTGAAACATTTTTAGGATTTAACGCTGAAAAAACTCCTGATATTGATTTAAACTTCCCATCTGATTATCAAGCTAGAGCGCACGAATATACAAAAGTTTTACTTGGTGAAGAAAATGTTTATCGTGCTGGCACAATTGAAAAAGTTGCTGAAAAAACAGCTTATGGATATGTTAGGGGTTATTATGAAAGATTAGGAATTGATCCAAATACTGTTAGCAAAGCTAAAATTTCTTTTTTAGCTAGTAAGTGCTTAGATGTAAGAAGAACAACAGGTCAACATCCAGGTGGCATTGTTGTTATTCCAAAAGACAATACTGTTTTTGATTTTACGCCAATTCAATATCCCGCGAATAAATATGATGCCGAATGGAAAACAACACATTTTGATTTCCGTTCCTTGCATGATACTATTTTAAAATTAGATTTATTAGGTCACGTTGATCCTTTAGCGTTAAAAATGATGTCAGAATTAGCCCATCTTGATATTAAAGATATTCCAATGAATGATTCTAAAGTTTTATCTTTATTTTCAACATGTGAAAATCTAAATATGAAATATAATTATTTAAATGAAAAAACTGGTGCTTTAGCACTTCCAGAATTTGGTACAAATTTTGTTCGTGGAATATTAGAAGCAACTCAGCCAAAAACTTTTGCTGATTTAGTTATTATTTCTGGTTTAAGTCATGGCACGAATGTTTATAGCGGCAATGCTGAAACTTTAATTAACAACAAAGTAGCGACTTTAAGAGATGTTATTGGATGTCGTGATGATATTATGACTTATTTAATTAGTCATGGCATTGATTCTTCTGTTTCTTTTGCCATTATGGAAGACGTTAGACACGCAAAAGGGGTTAAAGAGGAATATGAAATTATTATGAAAAAACATAATGTCCCTCAATACTATATTGATTCATGTAATAAAATTAAATATTTATTCCCAAAAGGACATGCAACTGCATATGTTATGATGGCTGTAAGAGTGGGTTATTTTAAAATTTATTATCCATTAGAATTTTATGCAACATTTTTCTCAGTTAGATGTGATCAATGGGAAATTAAAACCATGATAGCAGGTGAGAAAGCTATAATAGATAGATATGAAGAACTAAAAGCAAAATCAAGAAATCGTTTAGAAAAAATATCTCCTAAGGAAAGTGCAATACTTTCAATGTTAGAAGTTGCAATAGAAATGGTTGAAAGAGGATATAAATTTGAAAATATTTCTATTGAAAAATCTGACGCTACTAAATTCGTTATTGATTATGAAAATAAAGCCTTAATTTGTCCTTTTATCGCTGTTGATGGATTAGGTGAATCTGCTGCTATTTCTGTTATAGAAGCTAGAAAAGAAAGAATGTTTACAAGCAAAAAAGATTTAATTAAAAGATCAAAATTAAATAACACTAATATTAGTATATTAGAAGATTTAGGGTGCTTAAAAAATTTAGATGAGGAGGAACAATTATCTTTATTTGATTTTGATTTTTAAACGTTTAAAATATCTTCTAACGGGATGTAGCACAGCTTGGTAATGCGCTTGGTTCGGGACCAAGAGATCGTGAGTTCAAATCTCATCATCCCGACCAGATTATACAAAAAGATGTTGATGAAATAGATTGGAAGGAAGTTGGATACTCCGCTTTGATCGGAGGAACTGCGGGCGCAATTTCTGGTGGTATATTTGTTGGCATGCATTATGCATATAGCGAAAGCAAAATTGCTGAATCAGTAGCTAAACTAAGCTCAGCCGAAAATCGATTGAATACAGCTTTTAATCCACTAAAAAATATTAAGAGCTATATTGGAAAACCGTTCGGTAATGCTAAAATTATTAACGAAATTGCTATTTTTATATTTCCCAACTATAATAGTGCATATATTAACTATATATCTTCAAAAGTCACTTATTCATTTGTTATATTAGCAGCTAAGGTCGGTTATTTTGTTGCAGAAAGTATTGCTAATGAAGCAATTACTAAATGGTTCGAATAAATTACGGAGGTAACGTGGATGAAGCTAGGTTGTTATTTTATGGATGATTGCATAATGGTAAAAAGTTTTTTTAAGGAATACACGATAAAATATTCTGATATTGAAAGGGTTGTGTATGTTAAATGGACTTGGCGCAATTATTTTTTAACTATATTTAATCCCTATTTAACTCCTGGCTTTTTTCATATTTATTTTGTTAATCGTTCGAAAAACTTAAAGAAACATAGGACAGCTTTTTTTAGATATAAAAACTTATTTAAACTACCTAAAAGAATTAAAGAAAAAATAGAAATAATTGAAAAAATAGAGCTCTGAAATACGGGCTCTTTTTTGATGGCTTTAGAGTTCAGTTTTGTAGTGTTTTTGTTTGTTTAACAACAATTTCAACATTCTTTAAAATACTTAAAAATATCTCAAAAATGTAGTTGATATCGTGTGTTTTTAGAGCTAACTATGTTCTTGTCAAGCTGTTTTATAATTACGTTGAAAAGTTAATTTATATTTTAAAATTGAAAAGATAGATTTTGATTTGACAAATAAACATGGAAAAATGAAACAAACAAAAATCAATCAATATAATAACTTTTATAATATGGGAAATCCAAGAGTCAATAAATATGTTTTAGCAGAAGCATTAGAATTTACTTTTTCTATTCCAGTTGTAAGTGGTGATATTAACTTTTTAGTCCATCATCCAAATACAGAAATTATTTCTGTGTATGGAAATCCTGAAGCAAATTATAAAATTAATGATGAAACCAATTGTGTGGAATGCAAATTTAATAATAGAGTTGGAAACAATCCCATCACTATTTCATTTATAATTTTTTTGTGAGTTAAATGAATTTGTTTTTTATATTCCAATAATAAATAATTATAGTGATTTCGGTTTAAATAATTACATTGATAACAAATATAAACGCATAGAAGTGCTTTAGTGTCATTTCGTGCGTTTTTTGCATTTGAAATTCCAATGTGAAATCACTATTAAAATTATTGACATATAAAAAGGAAGCAGTATACTTTAGTTAGTTGCGACTAACCAAGACATAGGAGGTTTTTAAATATGGAAAAATTCAATATTAAAAGAATGTACGGTTTTTATTGGATGATTATTTCCTTAGCAATTCAACTAA
>CALVRV010000013.1 GCA_944358865.1 uncultured Bacilli bacterium
ATTGGATAACTTAATTATAAGCGAGGACTATTTTTTATGCTTTAATTTAGTCTCACATCATTTGAATTAGTACAAAAATAGAGGAAATATTATGTCTGAATAAGAAAAATTACCGATGAAGATAAATTATTTTGGGAAAAAGAAAAAGACAAATATTTTAAAACTAAATAAAAATAATTATTTATTATTTTCTATGATACATTTACGAATGTATTCAATTAAATCTTCAAAATCAATTTTGTGCAATTCGTTTGTAACTTCGTTTACAAAATATGCTTTTGATGTTTTTCTTCCTACTAAATAATCTAATGAAACATTAAAATAATCGGCAATAGCGATAAGTTGATTAATATTAGGTGAATATAATCCATTTTCCCAATTTAATATTGTTTGAGCGCTGACGCCAAGAATTTTGCCTAATTGGCCTTGTGTAATTTCTTTTCTTTGTCTTAATTCTTTAATTTTCATAACTATTTTATTATCAATGAAAACTTGATTATTTATTTTAAAAATCAAGTTAACCTTGAATATTAGTAAAAAAATAAAGAAAAAATTAATCGATACTAACATATTATTTATGATAAAATTTCAAAGTAAAAAAATTTTCCAATAAATATGCTTTCTAAATTGTTAATAAGGTGAAAAGGTATGCAAGAAAAACAAAGACTTCAAATTTTGTTAAAAAGACTTAAACAAGAAGACATGTCAGCGTTTGATGAGTTTTACCTTTTAAGCAAAAAGCCTGTCTATTTTGCTATTTATGTCATCTTTAAAGATGATCATATCGCACAAGATCTATCTCAAGAAGTGTATTTAGATTTTTTGAATTATAAATCTAAATTAAAAGATGACATTGACATCATTGCCTATTTAGTTACATCTGCAAAAAATAAGGCTATTAATTACTACAATAAAGTAAAGTATGAAGAAAACTTTAAATTTAAATTTATTAATGAATCATATTCAAAAGATGAAATGATTGAAAGTGATTTAATTGATAAAGTTAAAGACATTCTTGATGAAAAGGAATTCATGGTATTTACTTTAAAAGTTCTTGGTGATTATACCTTTAAGGAAATATCTAAATTAAAGGATATTCCAATTGGAACTTTGACATGGCTTTATAGCCAGGCAAAAGAAAAACTACAATTAAAGTTAGGAGGGTATTTATAATGGATGAGAAAAAAATTCGACAAGATTTACTAAATAGTATCGACGCTAATAAGATCGATAATATTAGTTCTGCAATTTTGCAAAAATATCAATTACAAAAAGAAAACGAAAAGAAAAAAATTCCATGGTATAAAAGCAAAATATTATATTTTGTTGGCTCTCCTTTATTATGCGCTGGTGTAGCGCTTGCAATTATTTTGCCTTTGACTACAAAAGACAGCAATGGTTCAAGTAATCCTTTGTTACCTCCAGGTGATTATATTCCAGGTGAAATTAAAGGAAAACATAATGAAGTAGCTTTTTCTGTTTTAAGTGCAGCAAATATTTTAACAAATAGTACTGCAGCCTCTCCTATGTTAAAACAAAGAATTAGTCAAAATGATTTTGAAGAAGCTATGACTTCTTTAAATCCATATATGACTACTAGTGAAGTTGTATTAACTAATGGTTTACAAATTGAACAAACAATTTTCGAAAGCGATGATCCTAATTATGAATTTAAGATGATTATTAAAGACAATAATAATGATATTGATTTTTATTATAACGAATATGATAAAGATGGTACTTTAGATCATTTTGATGATGATGACGATGATGAAATAGAAGAAGAATATCATATTAAAGGCATTTTTGTTATCGATGGTACAACCTACAATGTTACTGGAGACAAAGAATTAGAAAACGAAACTGATGAAAGTGAATATGAATTAACTTTACAAGTTGATTTAAATAGCAATAGCAAACTTATCATCGAACAACAAATTGAAACTGAAAATAATGAAGAAGAACAAAGTTTTGTATATACATTGATTGAAAATAATCGCCAATCATTTTCTGTTGAGCTTTCTTTTGAACAAGAAGTAAATAAAAATATGGTCGCTGAAATTAGTATTGAAAAACAAGGCCATGAAGCAGAATATGTTATTTTTAAATCAAATGATTCTAATTATGATTTTAAATTAAATTATGAAATAAACGATGAAGAAGGTAATATTAATGTTTCAATTATAAATGATGGCGCAGACTATCGATACGAAGAAACAAGACAAAATTTTTATATCGAATTACCAAGAAATTAAAAAAATTCCAATAAAATTCATTTTTCATTTGTTGAATAGGTGAAAAGGAGAAAATGAAAAATGAAAAAAACATTAAAAATCTTACTTCCAGTTCTTACAATCGGCATGTTAACTGGCTGCCAAATTTCCGCTAACAATTCTAGTCAAAACGGAGGCACCACTAATAACGGTAGCAATCCTTCAGCACAAAGCGAACAAGTATACGCTTTTGAAGCAATTACCAGTGCAGGTCTATTACATTCCTTAAATAATAATCAGGATGTTCTAGCAGTTAAAAAAGCAAAAGCTGATGAAACATTAGTGAGTCAAATAAAAGATTATCTTCCTAGTGTTGAAGCAGCATTAACTAATCAAAGTTTAATGACTTCAAGTGAAGTTGTTGCATCAGATCGAAATGAATATGCAACAAAAGTAATTATTACTTATACTGACATCGCATTTGTAAATCAAACTATGACGATGTATTATAATGAAACCGCTATACCTGATGATGATTTCGACGATGATTGGGATGATCAATTTGAAGAAGAATATGTGATTGATGGACTTATCATTATTGATGACGTAGAATATCAAATGTTTGGTAAAAAAGAATTAGATCAAGATGAATATGAAGTATCATTTACTTATCAAATTGATGAAAATAATTACATTAAAGTCGAACAAGAAATAGAAAATGATGAAAGTGAATTCAACTATACAGTTATTCAAAACCGTCGCAAAGTATATGAATATAGTTTAGAAGTAGAAGATAATAGTGTTGAATTAGAAGTAAAAGACCGTAATCTAGGTGTCGAAAAGATGGAATTTGAATTCCTAAAACGTGATAATAGAACATATATTATTGCTGAAGTACGACAAAATGGTGTCTCAAGCGAAATCGTTTTTGAAAAAGTTGTTGATGAATTAAATAATATAACTTATAACGTAATTTCTAATCGATAAAAAAATAATCAAACAAAGCAAGTGGCTAGCGATAGCCACTTTTTTAATGGTTTTGATTTTTGATAATTTAACTTATTGCATTAATTATAATTTTTTATCATAATAATAAAAGTTTAGTTTATTAAACTAAGGAGAGAGAAAAAAGATGTTTGAAATAGTTGATGAAACGGAATTATTCAAAAGACATCCGAATTTAAATAAATTACAGTTAGCGCACTTCTTAAATGATTGCTTCAAGATGGTAAAAAAAGACTTATTGAGCAAAAAATTAGCAGATGTTTATTCAAGTGATGATTATCCGAATGTTGAAATCCACTTAAATGACATTAATAATGGTATGTTATTTGCTTTATATCGCGATGGTTTAATTGGGGCAATTAGTTATTCAAAAGGAAATATTAAAGATGATTTTGGTTTAAGAAATGATCAAGAATATGATGATTTTATGACTAAAATAAATGTCGATAAAACTAATTATTGTACTTTGCATCGATTATTTGTTATACCAGAATATCAAGGGCAGGGGGTTGGTAAAGCTTTAATTAAAGAAGCTGAATCCAGGTTTAAAAATACAACAATTTTATTTTTAGTTTCGCCATTTAATATTCCTGCAATTAACATGTATGAAAAATTGGATTATCAAAATTTAGGCTCTTATCCATTTGCTTTTGGTAATTTTGTTGTCTTTAAAAAAGAAAATTGATTTGTTAAAATACTAATTATGAAAAAGAATATACTTATTTTTACTGCATTAGCAGCTTTGCTTTGTTCGTCTTGTGCGACTGTTACTACTTCATCTAGTTCTAGTTTTTCATCTTCAAGTGATGATTTAACTACAACTACATCTAGTACCACTTCATCAACTAGTACGACAACAAGCTATCCTACTTCAATAAGTGTTGATTCTAATCCAAATACATTAGATTTTTACGCTATAAATGATTTTCATGGTCATCTTCAAGAAAATATTAATAATTATGAGCCCGGTTTAGCGAGAATTAAAACTTATTTAAATTATGAAAAACAAAAAAATCCAGATGGTTTTGTTTTCTTAAGCAGCGGGGATACATTTCAAGAAACTTATGATTCTTCAATTAATAAAGGTGAAGTTATGGCTAAAGCTTTGCCTTTAATGGAATGTGAAACGATGACTTTAGGTAATCATGAATTCGATTGGGGAATTGATATTATAAAAAGAAATGCCGAATTTGCAGGGTCTTGTACATTTTTAGCAGCGAATTTGTATTATTATGATGAAGAAAATAAACAAGTATTAGACTTTGCTAGCGATATTGTTAAAGAATATAAAATAATTGAACGTGGCGATTTTAAAATCGGTATTATTGGTATTATCGGACAAGGACAAATTACTTCTATTACTTCCTCTATTTGGGAAGGATTAACCTTTTTAGAACCTACAGAAATTGTTAAATCATTATCTGACGAATTAAAAGGTGAATTAGGATGTGATGTAGTCGTTGTTAGTGCGCATGCTGGTTTTGGTGATTTAGGATATACTTTTGCTAATCAAGTTACATCTATATCTCCTGTTACTAATAAAAGATATATTGATGCATGTTTTACAGCGCATTCCCATGGCTTTGATGATAAATATGTTAATAACGTCCCATTTTTACAAAGTGGAAGTAAGGGTCAATATATTTCCCATATTAAATTAGAAGTTAAAGATGATGGCAGTGTAACAAGACTATACGCTCAAAGTGAACCTATCATGATGGATTTACCTCAAGATTATGAAATTCAATCTTATTTAGATTCTTATTTTGATGAAGCTTTCTATCAAGAAAAAGATGAAATAGTTGGCACTATTGAAGGCGCAAGTTATCTATCTAGATCTTTAGCGGGTAACTTACTCGCGTATACAACGTATGATTTATTAGAAGATGAAAATATTGAAGTTGATGTCGTTATGAATAATGGCGGAAGAAATTCTATTAATCTTTTTGATAATGGTGGAATTTCTTTAGGGTTAATTTATGATGCTTTACCATTTTTAAATACAACGTATGTTTCAAGTGTTAAGGGCAGTGAAATTATGTATGAAATAAATTATGGTAACACTTATTATGCACCAAATTTAACTCAAATTGATCCAAATAAATATTACACACTTGCGTGTATTGATTATTTATTACTACATAAAGATGTTGATAGAGAATATGATTATTTTCCAACATATGATGGAAATTATTCACATATAATTACCGATTATTCTTATGAAATTGTTTATGACTATTTTAAAGAAAATAAGACAATTTCAATATCTACTTTAAATAATGATGCTGGATTTAGTAATCTAGACTAAGATTTATTTAATAAATTGTTTATATTATTTATGATGGTGTTGACTTTATCTAAATCAAGACCATCATTTTTATTATTAACAAAAATATAATCAGCGTTTAACTTACTCTTTTCAATATATAAATCGTGCATCGGCTTAACGGTATCATAAAATTGTTTTAAAACACTTTCTTTTGTTCTTCCTCTTAAGACGATATCGCGATTAATACGTCGATTTAATCTAACATCCTCATCAGCGTCGACATATATTTTATAATCTGCAATTTCTAATAATTGTGGAAAATATAAAGCGAAAATACCATCGATTAATAATATTTGATTATATTTAATTTTAATTGTTTCATTGCTTCTTAAATGTAGTTTAAAATCGTATGTAGGAATAATAATATCATTTCCATTTTTATATTCATTTATTTTTTCTAATAGCAAAGATACTTCATAAGCATTAGGATCATCATAGTTGAGTTTACATCTTTGTTCAAAACTTAAATGTGAGTTGTTTTTGTAAAAGTTATCAATATTAATTAACGAAGCATTATTTATCATTTTTAAAATTGTATCGCAAAGTAAAGTTTTGCCACTGGCAGAACCTCCACCAATAAGAACAATTAAAGGCTTCATACTTTAACAACCTCCTTTAATATTTCAATAAGCATATTATGTTCGCGAACATTTAAAAATTCTAAAACACCATGATGGTTGTATGATCCTGTACCAAGATTGGGAGTAGGGCAACCTTTAAAAGAAAAAGTCGCTCCATCAGTGCCACCTCGAATGGGAATGAATTTATATGGAATATTTAAATTATTGTAAGCTTTTATAATTTTATCTAACACGCTTTTATTTTGATTAATAATTTCGGCCATATTTTTATATTGATATTTAATATTTAAATCCACATGAGATTTATTATATTTTTCTTCAACTATTTCTTTTGCTTTAACAAATTGATTTATTTTTTCTTCCAATTTTTCTTTATCAAAGTCTCTAACAATATAATTCATTGTTGTTAAAGATTCTTCACCATTAATGCTGTTTAAATGGTGAAATCCTTGATAATCTTGGGTTTTTGCAGGGATTTCATCAGGATTTAAAAGGTTATCAAATTCATTAGCTAATAAAATTGAATTAATCATTTTGCCTTTTGCTTCACCTGGATGAATATTAAAACCACTTATTTTTACAATAACACTAGCGGCATTAAAGTTTTCATAACTAATTCCATAAGGAGTATCGCCATCAATCGTATAAGCATAATTTGCTTTAAAAATTTTATTATCAAAATGATCTGCGCCTCTTCCTATTTCTTCATCACAAGTAAATAAAATTGATATAGGAACATGTTTAAAATCTTTGTTAGTAGCGATATATCTTATTAAATTCATAATAATAGAAATACCAGCTTTATCATCCGCGCCTAACAATGTTGTTCCATCGGTAGTTATTAAAGTATCACCAATAAAATCATTTAAAATATGGAAATCGTTTTTAGATAAAATAACATTATTTTTTAAAATGATATCTTGTCCAGAATAATTATTAATGATGTTAGGTTTAACATCTTTTCCTGATACTTCTAAAGCGGTATCCATATGGGCATTAAAACCGATAGTGTCATAACCTTTTTCACCTTCAATAAATAAGTGGACTTGACCAAATTCATCAATATAAGCATTATTAAAACCTAACTTTTTTATATCATTAAGTATTTCTTTAGCAAGATTAAGTTGTTTAGCGCTGCTAGGAGAAGTTAAACTTGTATCATCACTTTGTGTATCTATTTGGACATATTTTAAAAAATAATCTAATTTATTTAAATCATTATCCATTTTTGTCATCCTTATTTAAATTTAATATTTTATCTACGCCAGTAAGTTCAAAAAAGTAGGGCAATTGTTCGCACCATTTACAAAAAACATGCCATTCTTTTAATTTATGGAATCTTCTTTGTAAATACATAGTTTTAAGTTGTTGATAATTAGTAGTCATTGTCGCACCTAAACAAAATCCACATGGTAGTGACGCGACAATCTTTCTCCAAAGTACAACTTTATTTGGATCATCATTATTTAATTTTAAATATTCATCAATAAGACTTTTAACAATTTCAATAACCCTTTCATCAGTGTCTTCAACACATTGATTTTTGACATCAAATTTTAATAAACAATGCATAGTGGATTGGCTTGAAACATAATCAAACCAATGATATCTTTGTGCTTGTTTCCAAAAATATAATGGAGCGGTCAAATCCATTTGAACAATTATTCCTTTTAAAAAATTATCATGTCCTTGTCCATTTAAGGTTTGTCCTAATTTAAATGCACGATTAAAATCTTTTTCATTGACATCATTACGATCAAATATTGTTCGCATTGGATTCCCAGATGCTTTAATTGATTTTTCTATTCCATAGACTTCAGTATTTTCAATTTTAAATTCCATTTTTTTAATTTTCTCCTTTACAAATTTGAATTAAATTTTCATATAAAGCAAGACGAGTCAATAATCCAACACCACCAGGGACAGGAGTTTGTAAGGCGACTGGTAAATCTTTTAATGCATCACCTTTTAATCCGTTTTCGCTTCGATTAATACCAACATCTACAACAACTGCATCTTTTTTATAAGAAAAACGATTATCTAAAAAGCTTTCTTTTCCAATTGCTATAACAATAATATCAGCATGACTAATATAAAACTTCATATCTTCAAATGTTGTTTTTGAATGTAAAATTGTCGTATTACAATTTTCTTTTAATAACAATTTAGCCATTGGTTTACCAACAATATTACTTCTACCAATTACAACTGCATTTTTAGATGATAGTGTTATATTTTCGTGTTTAAGGTAATTTATAATTCCCTGTGGAGTGCATGGATTTAATTTACTTAATGGGTGAAAACCATCTACATCTTTTAAAGGTGAAATGGCTAATTTTATTTTTTCTTCATCAATATGTTTACCTAATGGAAGTTGAACAATAATCCCATCAATTGATTCATCATCATTATATTGTTTTATAATATCTAATAAATCGTTTTGACTAATATTTTTATCTAATTGTAGCAATTTAGCATCTATATCTAATTCTTTTGCATCTTTTAATTTACCTTTGATATATGCTTTGCTTGCTTCATCCTCATTAGCGTTAATAATAATTAAAGAAGGTTTTCTTTTTAATGATAAAACTATATTTTTTAATTCTTGTTTTCTTTTTAAAACATATTCTTTGATAGTCATTTTATTTAATCTCTATTTTTATATCTTTTCCTTGATATTTTCTTAATTTGATACCTGCAAGTTCTAACATCTTTTTAGAAGCTTGTGTCGTAATTTGATTTTCATATTTATTGTCTAAATAAACAACTTCTTTAATTCCAACTTGAATTATTGCTTTAGCGCATTCGTTACAAGGAAATAAAGTCACATATAAAATACAATTTTTCAAAGCAGAACCATTTCTAGTATTTAATATTGCGTTAAATTCAGCGTGGCAAACATACAAATATTTACTATCTAATCCTTCTCCTTTGTTCCACGATAAATTTTCTTCATCAATATGTCTTGGCATGCCATTATAACCAATTGAGACAACTTTATTATCTTCATCGACAATGCACGCACCGACTTTAGTGTTTGGATCTTTACTTCTTAAAGAACTTAAAAGGGCTATGCCCATAAAATATTCATCCCAGTTTATATTATTCGTTTTCATATTTTTTATTTTAGCAAAAATAATATTATAAATATATATTTAATTAATAAATTAATTAATTTTTATTTATTAGATAGATATTTAACATAGAAAGTGTCATAATTATTTTATGGATTTTGTTGGTATTGAAAAACTTTCATTAGTTGATTATGATGGCAAAATATCTTGCATTTTATTTGCTAAAGGTTGCAATTTTTTATGTCCGTTTTGTCATAACAGCGAATTAGTCTTAGGAAAGATTAATTCCTTCATACCATTTGAAGATATATTAAATTATTTAAAATCAAGAAAAAATGTTTTAGACGCTGTTGTAATAAGTGGTGGAGAACCAACTTTAATGGATGACTTAAAAGATAAAATTATTCAAATTAAAAAGCTTGGTTTTTTAATTAAACTTGATACAAATGGAACAAGATTTGAAGTTTTACAAGACCTAATTAATTCTAATTTAGTTGATTATGTCGCTATGGATGTAAAAAATGATTTAAATTCTTATCAATTGACAATTAATAAAAATGATTTTGATTTAACTGATGTTATTAAAAGTATCAATCTATTATTAGAAAATAGAGTCGATTATGAATTTCGCACTACTTTAGTTAAAGAATTCCATAATGAAGAATCTATTATTAATATGGCAAAAATGCTAAAAGGCGCTAAAAGGTTATATTTACAAAAATTTATATCAAGTGAAAATTGTTTTAATAAAAATCTTCATCCTATAGAAAAAGAAGTATCTTTACATTATGTAAAAATACTTTCAGATTATATTGATCAAGTTGAATTAAGAGGTTATTGATTTAAATATTTAACTGCATTTATCGCACTAATAGAGCCTTCACTACAGGCATTTATTACTTGGCGAATATCTTTTTTAATTGTATCACCACAAGCAAAGACACCTTTTAAAGAAGTCTCCATATTATTATTTGTTAAAATATAACCTTGATCTAATTTAATTATATTTTCAAACCTTTTGTTATCTGAAATTTGACCAATTGCAATAAAGACATTATTTGTATTTATTTTAATAATTTCACCAGTTTTAGTATTTTTAAAAACTAAACCTTGTAAATTATTTTCACCTATATATTCAATTAAAGACATATTATAATTTATAAATATTTTTTCACTATTGAGTACTTTATTTTGCAATATTTCATCACCAAATAAATGATCAAATAGGCAATACATATTAACTTTTGGACAATAGCTTTCTAACATTAAGGCATATTGTAAAGCACTATTAGCGTCACCAATAATATTTACTTCTTCGCCTTTATAAAATGGACCATCACATGTCGCACAATATGAAATGCCATGACCAATTAATTTTTCCTCATTTGGCAAATTTAAAGTTCTATGCTTAACTCCATTAGCAATAATAACTGCACCAGCTTCATATTGTTTAAAATTAGTTTTAATAAGAAATTTCTTTTCTTCTAATTTAACAATTTCTAAAACTTCATCAAGTTCAAAATCTACACCTAAATTATTAATTTGACTAAACAAATTATCAGCAAATTCTAATCCAGATATTTTTTCAATACTAGGATAATTTTCTAAGCGTGGTGAAGTAGCGATTTGCCCACCAAAAGATTCTTTTTCGATTATTAATACTTTTTTATTTTCTCTTAAAGCGTATAAAGCAGCACTCATCCCTGACGGGCCGCCACCAACGATTACAATATCATATCTCATTAGGCTTGAGCCTCGATAAATCCTTTGATCTTGCTTGCATTATCATAAAGTTGATAATGTTGTCCATCTGGAATTAATAATGTTGGTGCTTTTCTAATATCATATTTTAAGGCTAAAAGTTTTCCTTGTTCATCTTCAACATTAATTAATTGATATTTGATATTAGCTTTATCTAATAACATTTTAGCTAATTTACAATTTGGACAAGTAGAAGTTGTAAATAACATTGGTATTTGGATATCGTTAGTTTCTTTTGTTAAAACGACATCATCAATTCCATTTTCTTTTAAACTATGTGTAAGATGTGAATGTTCTAAATCGTAAGTTTTTCTATTTTTAAATTCTTCAGCCTTACCATCATTCCAGTTTTGAACAGGACGATAATATCCGGTAATTCTTGAATAAACCTCAGTTTTTTGATGGCATATTGGACATTCATATTCCTCACCATTTATATAACCATGATCTCGACAAACAGAGTAGGTAGGTGAAATTGTATAATATGGAAGATGATAATTTTCTGCGATTTTTCTAACTAAATTCATACAAGATTTCCATGATGGAAGTTTTTGTCCTAAGAAAGCATGGAAAACAGTGCCAGATGTATATAATGTTTGAAGTTCATCTTGAATATCTAAAGCTTTAAAAATATCATCAGTGTATCCGACTGGCAAATGGCTAGAATTTGTATAATAAGGTGTCTTATTATCTTCACTTGCAGTAATAATATCTGGATATCTTTCTTTATCGTGCTTTGCTAGACGATACGCAGTTGATTCAGCTGGAGTAGCCTCTAAATTATATAAATCACCATATAATTCTTGATAATCAGATAGTCTAGTACGCATATGATTTAAGACTTCTTTTGTAAATTTTATCGCTTCTGGATTAGTTAAATCTTTTTTAATCCAACGAGCATTAAGACAAGCTTCGTTCATACCTACTAAACCAATAGTAGAGAAGTGGTTATTAAATGTGCCTAAATATCGTTTTGTATATGGATATAATCCAGCTTCTAGTAATGCAGTAACTGTATTTCTTTTAACTTTTAAACTTCGTGCAGAAATATCCATAATCTTATCTAATCGATGATAAAAATCTTGTTCATCAGTGCTTAGATAAGCAATACGAGGCATATTAATTGTAACTACACCAATAGATCCAGTTGATTCTCCACTTCCAAAGAATCCGCCAGATTTCTTTCTTAATTCTCTTAAATCTAATCTTAAACGACAGCACATACTTCTAACATCACTTGGTTCCATATCGCTGTTAACATAGTTACTAAAATATGGGGTACCATATTTAGCAGCCATTTCAAATAATAATTTATTATTTTCTGTTTCAGACCAGTCAAATGTACGTGTAATAGAATAGGTTGGAATTGGATATTGGAAACCACGACCATTTGCGTCTCCTTCAATCATAATTTCAATAAAGGCTTTATTGATCATTGCCATTTCTTTTACACAATCTTTATATTTAAAGTCTAATTCTTTGCCACCAACAATAGCGTTTAATTCTGCCATATCATTTGGAACAACCCAGTCAAGAGTAATGTTAGTAAATGGTGCTTGAGTACCCCAACGTGAAGGAGTGTTGACACCAAAAATAAATGATTGTATGCATTGTTTAACTTCTTTATAAGTTAAATTGTCTACTTTAACAAATGGCGCGAGATAAGTATCAAAACTTGAAAAAGCTTGAGCACCAGCCCATTCATTTTGCATAATACCTAAAAAGTTGACCATTTGGTTACATAAAGTCGATAAATGGCTAGCAGGGGCAGAAGTAATTTTTCCACTTACTCCTCCTAAACCTTCTTTAATTAATTGTTTTAAAGACCAACCTGCACAATAACCAGTTAACATTGATAAATCATGAATATGAATATCAGCATTACGGTGAGCATTAGCTATTTCTTGATCATATATTTCACTTAACCAATAATTAGCGGTAACTGCACCAGAATTAGATAAAATTAATCCACCAACTGAATATGTGACAGTGGAATTTTCTTTTACACGCCAGTCATTTATTTTTAAATAATTATCAACGATATTTTTATAATCAATATTTGTTGATTTAATTTGTCTTAAATTTTCATGCTGTTTTCTATAGATAATGTATGAACGTGCGACATCAATATAACCAGCTTGAATTAATACTACTTCAACACTATCTTGGATATCTTCAACGTCAACAATATCATTTTTAACTTTGCTATTAAAATCAGCAGTAACACGAAGCGCTAGCATATTAATAATATCTTGATTGTAATATTTGTGTTCTGCTAAAAAAGCTTTTTCTATTGCACTTTGAATTTTTCCAATTGAGAATTCTTTTACTGATCCATCTCTTTTTCTTACTTGTAACATATTTTTCCCTCCATTATTGTATAAAAAAATTAATCAATTAATTTTTAAACAACTTTTTTATTTTATTAAACTCGCTTTTCTTATAGCGGTTTCGTCTTTTATAGTAAACTTTTTATTTTAGAAATAAAACAAAAAAATATTAAAAATTACTAAATTTTATACAGTGTAAAAAAGTTGAAAATTTTTACTATACAAATAATATTATTTATGCTCTATAAAAAATAGTAAAAAATTGTTAAAATTAGTGTAAAATTAGTAGTATGAAAATTGATGTGAGAAAAACTTTGCCTTTACAAGAATATCCAAGAATGCAATTTAAAAGGGATTCATATTTAAATTTAAATGGTAAATGGCAATACGCTTTTAAAAAAAGTGAAGCTTTTTTAGAAAAAATGGATGGATATATTCTTGTTCCATATTCGCCAGAATCTTCTCGAAGTTTTGTTAATCGTCAATTAAAAAAAGACGAATTTTTACACTATAGAAAATATTTCGTCTTACCACAAGGTTTTAATAAAGGACGTATTATTTTAAATATAGGAGCAATTGATCAAAGAAGTAAAATTTATATTAATAAACAACTAGCGTTTCAATCTTCTTTTGGATATTTACCTATAAGTGTTGATATTACACCTTATCTTAAATTAGATGGAGATAATGAAATATATATTATTGTTTATGATGACGCTGATAGTGAGATATATGCTCGTGGCAAACAAAGATATAAAAGAGGTGGAATTTGGTATACTGCAATAAGTGGTATATATCAAAGCGTTTGGTTAGAAAGTGTTCCTGTTTCTTATTTAAAAAATATTAAAATAACTCCTAATTATGATAAAAAAAGTGTGACGTTTGAATTTACAACATTTAATAATTTAACTGACATCAATATTAAAATATATGAAGAAGAAAAACTAAAAGGCAATATTGTTTCAAAAAGTGGTGAAGCACTGACATTTAATTTTAATAGTTTTATTCCTTGGACAGTTGATAATCCTTTTTTATATAAATTAATAATTACGTATAAAAATGATTCTATAACTTCATATTTTGCGATGAGAAAATTTTCTTATCAAGATTTTCAAGGTTATAAATTATTTACTCTTAATAATGAACCAATTTTAATGCAAGGAGTTCTAGACCAAGGCTATTATTATCCTGGAATATATACTCCTAAAAAAGTTGAAGATTATATACGAGATATAAAACTAGCAAAAGATCTTGGATTTAATATGTTAAGAATGCATGCAAGAATTGAATCTGATTTATTTTATTATTATTGTGATAAATTAGGTATGATTGTCTGGCAAGATATGGTAAATGGAGGCGCCAAATACAAAAAAAGATATATTTATCTCGCGCCATTTATTAATTTTAATATTAATGATACAACCTCTTTATCACTTGGAAGAAATAGTGAAAAATCACGTTTACAATTTCAACTAGAAATGCAAAATACTATCAAACATTTATATAATCATCCATGTATTTCCACTTGGACTTTGTTTAATGAAGGGTGGGGACAATTTTGTGCAAATGACAATACTTCTTTACTTAGAAAATATGATCCAACAAGATTAATTGATTCTACCAGTGGATGGTTTGATCAAAATTGTGGCGATTGTAATTCTAAACATATTTATTTTAAGACCATATCTTTAAAAAACGATAATAAAAGAGTTTTAGTTCTTTCTGAATTTGGCGGATATTCTTTAAAAATTAAAGGACATTTTGCATTTAAAAGAAGCTTTGGCTATAAATTGATGGTTGATAGTAATGAATTAACAGAATCAATTTATAATCTTTTATTGACTGAAGTAAATAACGCAATTCAAAAACATGGTTTATCAGCTTATGTATACACTCAATTAAGTGATGTTGAAGATGAAGTTAATGGATTTATTACTTACGATCGACAAGTTATTAAAGTAGACATAAACAAAATTAAATCTGCCAATGATGAATTAAAAAAGACTTTTTCTAAATTTGTTTTATCAAAAATTAATCTTGACAATAAGTGGGGGGATTATTTTTAAATTCCCTTTGAATTAAAATAATTGGTATAAAAGTTAAAACTGCAATTCCACTTGCTACAATAAATAGCCAGTGATTTGGAGCGTAGCCAGTAATCGTGCCAGTTACATATTCTAATTCGATTGGAGTGCCTAAATTTTCAACAATTATATTACCAATTAATGTTCCTAAAAACATTGGAATACAAACATAAAATATCATTCTGACCCCTTCAAATTGGCTTCTCATATCCTCAGGATATAAGTTTTTAATAAGAACCATTAATGCTTGATATAAACACATATAGCCGATTCCGACAAAGAAAATTCCTACTAAAATTACAATTACTTCACCTAGATAACTTACACCAGCAAGAGAGCCAAAAAATAATATTAATAAACCTATAATATTACTAGCCACTGAAATATATAAAATTGGAACAAATTTTTGTTTGTTTAAAAATTTACCACTTAGAATAACAAGTGGTACACCTAATAATAATCCAATTGCTAAAAAAGCACCTGCAATTGTTTCACTAGCGTCAGTGTTTCCAAAAATAGAAGTGGATAACCAATCAACAGTGACCTTTGATGGACCATACATAAAATAATTTAAGATATGTGGAAAATAAATATTAAAAGATATAAAAAACACCATAAATGTGAGCAAAACATATAGCAAAAGTCGGTTATTTTTTAATAATTTGAAATTAAATGGTTTTGCCAAAGATTTAGAAAATTTTTCATCTTTACGTGGTTTTAATCCTTCTTTTTCTTTTGTTAGGAAAAACGATACAACCCCAATAGCGATAATAACTAAACCTGAAATTAAAAACATCATGAAATAGTCTAAAGTATAACCATTGACAACAAAATTAGAAAATCCAGAAACAATCGCACCAAATAATAAAGATCCAACAATTGTTGCAATAACAGGTTGAACTGCTAATACAGTGCCTAATGAGCCACGATTATTAGGATTTGTCATATCAGTTGTCCATGTTGAGAAACCGCAATCATTTCCCGTTGAACCAAAAAATGACATAACTGCATCAGCAATAATAACTAATACTGCCGCACCAGTGACGCCAAGAACGCCGACACTAAATTGAGTTAAACCAAAAATAATAGTGGAAATGCCCCACATGACATAACCAATTAAAATAAATATTCTTCTTTTTCCGATTCGATCAGAAAATGTTCCCATTAAAAATGTCGCAAAAGTTGATACAATCGCGCTTATTGATACCATCCAAGTAATAATGCTTGGATCTGGTGCTATCTTATCGTAAACAAATGTATTAAACCATGAATTTTCAATGTTCCACACTAATTGTCCAGCTAAGCCAGCAATCCAAATTACAAGCCAAAATTTCCAACCAAGTTTACCTTTTTTAATTTCTGTTTGTTCCATTTAAAATTATCTCCTTATTAATATATTATACAATTTTCTTAATTATTTTGACTATTTTGTGTAAAATAATATTTAGATATGTTTATTACAGGATGTGTTTTTCTTGGAATATTTGCTCTTTTTAGTGGGACACATTTATTTTTTTGTTATGTTGAAAATGAAAAATTAAGGAAAATAACAAAAACATTTTGTTTGGCTTTATTAAGTATCGCTAGTTTTTTCTTTTTATATGACCATCCTTTTATTTATCTAGGTGCGTTAATGGGAATGATAGGAGATTATTTCTTATTAAAGAAAAATCACTTAGTCGCATTTGTTTTAGGTGTATTGTTCTTTTTTATAGGTCATTTATTTTATTTAAATGAGATGGTTAATTTATTTAATTGGCCTAATTTTGCATATCCTATTTTTTATGGTTGCCTTATTTTGTTTTTAATTGTATTTGCCTTAATATTTTATCCAAAAACAAAATTACTTGCTGGTAAAGTTGCTTTACTTGGCAATGCTTATTATGGTTTGATGATAGTTAATTTTATTATTAGTTTAACTTTGATTGGATTAAGTAATTTTAAAGTTGAGATGATTATAATTGCATTAGGATATATTTTATTTATGTTTAGCGATTCATTTTTACTTTATACATCTTATGTTAAAGATGTTAAAAGAAGAGACTTTTACATTATGCTAACATATTTATTAGGACAACTATTTATTGTTATTTCTCTTGTTTTTGTTGGTCTAGGTATTTAATATATTCTCATGGAATGTAAAGGTTATTGTAATTATTGCAAAACAAAAAACGATTTTGAAAAAGTCTTTTTAATAGACACTAATGATAAATATTGCTATTGTCCAAATTGTGATAAAAAGATATTAACTAAAGATGCAAAAGATGCTTTTGATCATAAAATAAGAGGTTTATTAAGAAGAGCCACCTTTACTTTAAATATAAAATCAAGTTATCTTGATGCATATCAAAAATTTGGCTATGTTTTAAATTTTGATGAAGGAAATTGTCTAGCCATCTGTGGAAGAATGGAATCTTTATTAATGTGTTCTACGCTTCGCGATGTACGTTTTGATGATGTTAAAATATTGCTAGATATTGCTTTAAAAACTTCTTTAAAAAAGGTAAAAAATTATCATTGTTTTTATAATTTTTATATCAAAACTACTAATATTTTAGATAAATATATGTTAGCAATTAAAAAGAATTTGACGATTAAAAATTATTTTTATGATTTAGATTGTTTAAAATTATATTACACTAGAGGAATTGAAATATTAGATATTTATAAAATGATTTTAAAAGGTTTTTTAAATTTTAAAGAGCATGAATTACTTCAAGAAAAAGTTAATCAAGTCGTAGATAATTTTGAAAAATTTATTGAACAAAAAATCAATATTCTTCAACAGCCATATTCCACTGTTGATGGTCTTACTTATACGTTAGGGAAGAAATTTTCTATTAACGACTTAAATTTAAAATGTGATGGTATTAAAGTTAATACAAAATTAGGAAAATATAAAAAATACACTCTTGATGGTGCAAATAATACAAAAGTTATTAAAGATAAAGTATTTGCTTCCAATAAATTAAGATATACATATTTTATTTTATCGTTAGTAGGGGTTTTTAGTTTTATTATTGTTGGACTTACAAGTTTTATATTATCTTTTATTTTTAATGAATATTTTCCATTATTATTAAGTATTGGAATCGTCTTAATTTTATTAGGATTAGGATGTATAGTGATTAGATTATTAATTAAAAAGCAAATAAAAAAACGTGTTTTAAAAAGCTTTAATACTAATTAAATATTTTATCATCTCCATAAGAGCGTTATGACGATGTGATATGTTATTTTTTTCATCTTTTGATAATTTATCAAATGTTATGTCATATTGATCTGGAACAAAAATTGGATCATAACCAAACGCATCTTTATTAATTTTACTAGGTAACACATCAATTATTTTGCCATTACATTGGCCATAAAAAGCTAAATCTTTATTATTAAAATTAACTAATGATAAGTGACAAACAAAACGTGCGCTTCGATCTTTATTATCTAATAATTTAAAAATATTTTGAAAGGCCTCATAGTATGATCCACATTCTTTTGCATATCTTGCACTTTTTAAGCCCGGCATATTATTTAAAGATAAAATTTCTAAACCAGAATCATCGCTTATAATAGGAAGATTTGCTAATTTTTGATACGACCTAGCTTTTTTAAAAGCGTTTTCTATATATGTAGCGCCATCTTCTTTAACATCAATTTCATCAATATTTAAATCTAATAAAGAATATATTTTGATTGGATAATTTTTTAATATTAATTTTACTTCATCTATTTTGTGCTGATTTTTAGTAGCAAATAATATTTCTATCATATATTTAAATCTCCTTTTTTTAAAAAATATCCTAATTTTGCATGGTTTTTAATCATAAAATAAAAAAATATGGTATTAAACCATAATATTTTCATTTGGAGCAGGTGACGAGAATCGAACTCGCGTAAATAGCTTGGAAGGCTAATGTTCTACCATTGAACTACACCTGCATCAAACGTGCAATAAATATATTAACTATATTTTAAATTTATAGCAAGATATTTTTCATGCACGTTTAAAATTATTCATTAACGAATTTAATTAATTGTCCTTCAGGCATATAGCCAGTTGCTCTTTTAATGGCTTTGCCATCTTTAAATAAAACTAATGTAGGAATTACTTGGATGGCAAATTTTCTTGCAATCTCATTTGCGTTATCAACATCAACTTTAATAATTGAAGCATTTAATTTGTTTTCTTCATCAAGTTTTTCTAAGACTGGTGAAAGCATACGACATGGTCCACACCAAGTAGCGAAAAAATCAACTAAGACATAAGAAGAAGCAGTTTCTTTTTCGAATTCCTTTAAATTTGTAATATGTTTAATCATTTATCGTACCTCCAATTGTATTTTAACAATATTATCTCAATTTAAAAAATATTATGCTTTAAAAAATAAATATCAAAGCAAAGATTAAATATAAAATTATTAGATGCGCAGGGTAATATGAATATGTTATAACACGGACAATCTTATTATCATAACCACGTTTTCCATTATAAAATAAAATAAATAAGACACTAAAAATAGCGAATAACTGGCCACCTTCATCCCAAAAGACAAAACTATTATCAATGTATATGATTGAATAATAAGCAAGGTTTATTAATATTATAAAAATTGAAGATATTAAATTTAAATAAAAACGATATTTTGCTGACTCATCAAAAAATTTGTAATTTAAACCATTAAATTCAAATAGTAATGGTAATATTTTATATGATAAATAAATTCCTAAAGTAAACGCGATTGCTAAAATATCATATTGTCCTCTTAAATAATAAGGAAGCCAATAAATTTCCATATTATATTTATATTCTAAACCATTTACTACAAAACATAATAAACCATAAATTATTGGCAAAGCTCCTAATATTTTTATATATTTTTTATTACTTTGAAAAAGTTTAATCATAACCGCACTTGCTATTAAAGTAAGAAAAATATTACCTTGCTTAAATCTTAACGATGAATCAATTACGCTATTTAAATAAAGCATTTCAACAATAAATTGAAATATTAAAATTAATAAGGCAACAATACCAAGCCTAATTAAATATTTCTTAAAATTTTTTGTTTTTAAACTTCCTTCAACAATTAATAAACAAAATAAGGGTAAAGATAATCTTCCTATTATGCGAAATACATAACCTGTTAAGTTCATTACTTGATTTTCAAAAGAAAAAGACATCAAAAGAAAGCCTAAATGATCAAAAGTCATTGTTATGATGGCAATTATTTTTAATGTGAAATTAGATAAAAATAATTTTTTCATAGTTTAGTTTTGTAACATAAATACAGAAATCAATGAAACAACATTATTTAAGATATGGGCAATACTTGAACCGGCAAAAGAATAATTTTCATAAACATATGATAAGATTAAGCCACTAATAATATAATTTGGTAAATTCACTAGTTCGTTAACCATATCACTACTAGTAAAATTAAAATGAATAAATCCAAATATGACACCAGTTATTAAATACGCTAGCCAACGTTTATTTAAGCGATATACGCTATTAAATAATCCAACTCGATAGATAAATTCTTCAACAATAGGACCAATAATCGCGAATACTAAAAAGCTTAAAAAAGGAAAATCTTTAGTAATAGCAACAATTGAATTTTGATTGTCATTGCTTGAAAAATCATAAAAAGTAGAAATTATAGTAGTGTATAAAACAGAGGCACCTAATAAACACAAAAATCCAACGACACCACCAAATATATTTTTAAGTTTTGTATAATCTTTTAATAAATCTTTTAAATATGGTAAGGCAATTACAACAACATAAATTAAAGTGACTAAATAAGTTAACCCATTAATTAACATTAAATATTTTGGTAAAGACAATTCCTCTGTTACCAAAATTAGGGCATCTTCTAAAGCATATCCTGAATTAATAAACAATGATGTAAAATAAGTCGTTAAAATTAAAGATAGAATAACGCTTAATATTTGAATTAATAAATAACCACCGACACACAATAATAATTGTCTAAGCAATGATAGCCAATCCATATTTCTTGTGAAGTTATAATTAGGCCTTTGATCATTTAAATTATGACACTTAGGACATCTTAAGGCATATACATCATGTTTTTGATTACAATTATTGCAAACAACATCTTGTTTTAATTTCATGGGAATATTATAAACCATAAAGAGGTAAAATACATATTTTAAGTTGTAAAATTTCGCTATTTAATTTATATTAAATAAGTAGAAAATTGTATGAATATTTTTTTAAATAACGTTTTAATTGATGCTTCGACAGTTGATATGATTAATCAAATTATTAATGGTGTATCAATTGGTATTTTTGTTTTGCTAATAGTTGGATTAGTTTTATCTATTGTTGTTGGCTTTTTTAAAGGCATTTTTTCTACATCATTTCGCTTGTTATTTATTTTAGGATTAGCTATTATTGCTTTTGCTTTTTTACCGATGCTAATTCAATCAATTTATGATTTAGATTTATCGATGTTTTTTAGCGGTTATCTAAATTTAAGTTTTGATAATGGCGCAGTAGTTTCAATTGAAATTACTTCTTTAAAAGAGACTTTTTCTAATTTAGTTGCAGTAATTTTGCAGCAAGTAGTCGGTTTTAATGGATCTAGTAGTGAACTAGCTATGGCTGCTTTATCAATTGCAGAAATGTTTATTGCTTATGCAGTTATTTTAATAGAAGGATTTGTTATTGGTGTATTTGGAAATCTAATTGGAATTATTGCATATCAATTAATTTTTAAAAGATTCTTTGCAAAAATGGCACGAAAAACCGCAAAATTGCGTGTTGTTTCACTTTTTGTTGAAGCCGTTAATTATGTATTGTGTTGCTGTTTATTTTTATTTCCGCTTACTTCAATGGTAAATATTGCTAATCAAGCTTGGCAAAAATATTCACCTACTAGTGATGATGAAACAGTAACGATGATTTCTTCGTTTATGGATACTTATAATAATTCGATTTTGGCGCAATCACTTTTTAATTGGTCAACAAATAACGAAGGATTAACTATTGATAGCCAAATGCTTTCTTCATTACTACAAACAACGATTGGCGATGGCCAACAATCCGTTGTTCAAACTTTAAATAACCTCGCTAATTTAGGAGGCTCAATTATTGATGGCTTTACCTTTGAAGGTGGAAACGTTTCTATTAATTATTCCTATTTTATTAGTGAATCCACTTTAACGACTTTATTTGAACAATTAAATTCTTCTAACATATTTACATATGTGTTACCACTTTGTTTAGAAATCGCTATTAACAGTGAATTGTTAGGACAATATGTTGACACCTCTTTAATTGATATCGAAGATGATGAATGGATAAACGAAATTAATAATTTAGAACAAATGGTTATTGATATCGCTAATAGCGGTGTTGCTAATATGTTCTTTGATGAAGAAAATAATATAATCGAACCTAGCAATATTGAAATTCAAGAAATATTAAATAAGGTGCTATCAAATGATGCATATACTTATATTAAAAGTGTCTTTAAACGTATTGATAATTCTAAACTTCTTTCTCGCGCAATTCCTGCTGCAATTAGTTATTTAGGTGAATCAAATGAACAAATTAGTGATATTTTGCCATCTTCTTGGGCAGAATTAAATTCTATTTCTTGGGGAGAAGAACTTTCTATTGTTTATGATAGTTTATATCGTTTAAATCAAGCTGACAGCGATATTTTAAAAATATTTTTAGAATATAGTGATACTTCTAATCCAAAAATTAAAAAAAGTTCGTCGACAGGAAACGAATTAATGGATGTTATTGTTAAAAATGCATCCGCGATTAAGACCATATTAATTGGTGAATTTGATGAAGATGGAAATTTATTATATTGTGATGAATATGGCATAACTAAGGTTTATGAAAATAATAACCAAATAAACAATCGCCATTATACTCTTTTTGACACTAATTTATTTAAATATATGGCTCGACCATTATTTGAAATGCTTACTTCTTTATTAGAATCTCAATTAAATGGACAGGCAAATGTTGATGATTTAGTAAGAAGCATCGATGAATTGTTAAGTGGAGAAGATTTTAGAAAAAAACTTAAAGAAGAATTTAATGCAATTATTGTTATTTTTGAAAAAATAAGTCAAAGCCAAGATATTCTTGAATTAATTTCTTCCTTAAATGAAGGTTCAACAATTGATAGCGATCAATTATTAAAAAATAAAAATTTAATTTTAGATTTGCAAGACATTCTTCCACTTATTGATAATTCAAAGTTATTAACAAGTGTTATTCATCCTGTACTTGATGATTTTTTGTCTGATAATGGTGAAGTTGGTAACGCTCTTGCCACAATCGGATTAAGTGTTGATGATTTAAATTTAGATATTGATAATTTAGGTCAAGAATTTGCTAATTTATTAAATGTTTATTCTAGTATTGATTTATTAAATTCTATTACAAATGAAAATATGTCTAACAATGAAAGAATTTCAAACATTACTGAAAATTATGTCGGAATTGCTAATTTGTTAGATACTATATTTGAATCTGAAATAATTAACCCTAAAGAAGAATTTTATGATGGTGATTTTAATAATAATTATTTTACTTTATTAAATTTCTTATTTGAATCTAGCAACAATGGTGAAGCTTTAATTGAAGGATTTGAATTTAAAGAAGATGTTGTAGGATTAAAACCAACAAGTAATGGTGCAGGTAGTCATAACTGGGCTAATACAAGACATGATGGACAATATCAACTTGATATGTATGGAAGACCTATTTTAGATGGGGAAAATGGCTATATTGCTTTAGTTTTAGCTTCTTTAGGAACTAAGAGCAACGATGTTAATTCTCCTTATTATCAACAAAATTTATTTGATGCGATTTTAGGTAGCGATGAATCTGAAATTAGTAATGTCATTGGTTATTTAGAAAGTGATTTTAAAATTTCTCGTTTATTTAAAGCCGTCGATGATTCTAGTGTGTTTAGTGCCTCGTTTGGTCAATTTTTAGATACGACTTTAGATGATCCTAATATTGGTATTATTGATGAAGATGCTTATCAATCTTTTACTTTAGTTTCTGATTGGACTAAGGAAGGTGAAAATTTTGCTAAAATTTGTAATTCTATTAAAGAAGTAGGCATCTCTTTAAATGATTTTGATATTACTAATGTAAACAATATTCCTGCTTTAAATGTTTTGTTACATTCTTTATCTAATTCTAAACTTTTTGGTGGTGATATTACTTATAATTTTAATTCTTTCTTATATCAAAAATTATCGACTTCATTAAATGGTGATATGGATTTATTAAGTGATCCTAGTTTACCAAATGAAGAAAAAACTTATATAAAAGCAATGAATGATTTTGATGTATATATTAATGATGAAGGTACTTATTTATCTAACGCTGATAAAAATGAATGGTGCAGTGATGATTGGATGTTGAAATATTCTTCTTTAACTGGGGATGAATTAATTAACGCTAGTGAAAATCAAGACTTTTATAATGAAGACATTATTTCTAAAGTTTGTAGCTTTTTAAATGAAATGAATATTGCTATTGATGAAGCAAATCAAGAAAGCCAAGAAGAAATTAACGATATTGGTCAAGCTCTAACAAGTGGAAATATACCAAGTGAAAATTTAGAATCGATGCTACTTATTTTAAATGATGTCAAGTGTTTAAGAATGCCACTTTACCATGTTTATGTCATGATAAGGAATAATTTAAATAGTGATAATATTGGTTTTGATTTAAGTTCAATGAACGCTGAATATATCCAAGAAGATACGACTTCAGTTGATGAAAGAGCTAGTGAAATTTCTTATTTGGTTGATATTTATGATTCGATGATGCAAATTAAAAATGATATTGGTGATACTTCAAATATTGATTTAGATTATTTCATCAATAATAAAGATAATCTTGTTATTTTAGACAAGACTTTGGTTAATTTAAATTCTAGTTATGTTTTCCATCGTTCTGGACCAAGTCAATATGTTGTAAATGTCTCTACTTTAAGTTCTTTCCAAACTATTGTTAAAAATTTATTTAATAATGATGGATTAGAAGAATTTCAATCGATTTATTATTCTTCTAACTTAGCTAGTAAAGATCAAAACGGCTTGTTTGATTATACAAATTATGATGAAAAAATAGATTATAATTTACTTGATATATTCTCATATAACAGTCAAGATTTTACTAATCAAGAAAACGAATGTCATCGCATTATAGAAATTATTTCAAGCCTTATTGGTGGATATAAAGGATTTGATGATATTTATAATAATGGTGTAAGTGAAAATCAACCTACATATTTAGGTTTACTTTTAGATGGAAATAATCAATTGATTGATTTTAGTCAAATTGAAATTGATTCTTTAAATGTTGATGCTTTAAAAGAAAGTATTTATGCGATTAATGATTCTGATTTACTTTATGATTGTGTTCCAAATTTATTATCTTATCTTTTTGATAATTTTAATCAATCAAATCAAGATGAAAATAGATTAACTTCATCTATTGAAGATGCTTTAAATGACGCTAATCCGTTCTATGTATATCATATAGATGGAAAAACAAATTATGAAAATCGTTATCCTAAACTAGATGAAACTTCTCGACAAGATTATAACGAAATTGATAATTTATGTGATCTTTTGTCTAATGCTCAAAAAATTTATTCAAATATAGAAAATCAAACAAGTGATTCTGATTTACTTTATAGCATTAAAGATGATAAAAATTTAGTTTTATTTGACGACATAATGATTAATTTAAATACGTCATTTATTTTCCATCGTGGTGGACCAATAAACGCTGATAATTATACTACTTTCCAACATATGATTAGTGAGGTACTTTCAGTAGAACAAATTGGTAATATTTATTATAGTAATGACGTTAATAGTAAAGATCAAATTGATGATTATTTAATTGAAAATGGTAATTATTCTTCTTTAGATGAAAAGATTAAATATAATGTTAACAATTTATTCTCTTATCGTGGATATAGTGATAGTCAGCAAGATGAAATTAATCATATTTTTGAGATTTTATCATCTTTATTAGGATCTTATAAAAATATTGGCGAAGCTTATATTGGAGAAGATGGTGAAGTCATACCTCCTGCTATTAACGAAAGATATATTGGATTACTTTTAAATGAAAATGGCGATGTAATTGATTTTAGCAAAATTCAATTAGAAACAATTAATACTTATGCATTTAATGAAACTTTAGATGTCATCAATGATTCAGAATTACTTTATGATTGTGTTCCTAATATTATTTCTTATTTCTTTGATAATATTGAAACATCATCTACAACCGCTAGAAGTATCGAAAGCATAATTAAAGACACTATTGATATGTCTAATCCTTATTATGTTTATTATGTTGATGGTGTTACCAATTATAATCGCCATTACGAAGAAAAAAGCGATATTAATGAGATTGATAATTTATGTATCCTATTAGAAAATATAAAAACATTATTAAATTCTAACGCTGATGTTACAAGTGAAAACATTTTAAGTGTTATGCAAAATAATAAAAATCTTAAGACGTTTAATGATATTTTAATTGATTTAAATTCCTCTTATATTTTCCATCGTGGCGGACCAAAAAAAATTCCAAGAAAAGATAAAACTACATTTATGTCAATTATTGAATCAATAATAGATAATGAAAGCATTTCCCAATTCTATTATAGTGAGGATGTAAGAAGTAAAGACCAAAGCGAACAATTTAAAAATATTTATTCAAATAAAGATGAAAAAATATCTTATAATTTAAATTTGATTTTCCCATATGATAGTCAAGATTTTTCTTCACAAGTTGATAATATTCATAATTTTATAAATATCATTTCTAGCTTTGTTGGTGGATATAAAGATATTTATGATTTACAACTAGATAGTGAAGGGGTCGCTACTGATGGTGAATCATATATTGGTTTATTTGTTGATGAAAACAATCAATTATTAGATTTTAATAACATCAAATTAAATCAAATTGATGGTGACGCTTTATATGAAAGTTTAACTGAAATTAATAATTCTGACTTATTATATGATGTTGCACCAAATATGCTTGCAAAATTATTTAAGGACATTGGTGAGCAAAGTGATGCCAGTGATGATATTACAGAAATGTTTGAAGGTGCCTTGAAAAACGCTAATCCATATTATATTTATTATTTAGAGGGTTCTACTCCTAATTATAATATTCGTTATGCAAAAGAAGAAGAAACATCAAGAAAAGATTATTCAGAATTAACATTTCTATGTGATATCGTTGATAATTTTGAACGATTATATAATCAAAACCAAGATGTAAATCTCATTCAAATATTTAATTTAAGTAGTGAAAGATTAAATGAAGTTTTATCAACTTTTAAAAGTGTTTTATCAAATATGGAGCAATCTTATATTTTCCATCGTGGCAATATTATGAATATGTGTTCTCAAGAAATTATTAATCGGTCAGAAGATCAATATTCAACATTTGAATATAGTGTTAACTTTATTTATAAAAATTTAGGCGCATATGATTTAGTTTATTCTGATGACAACCCATATGATTCAGAAAATTCAATTTACTACCATGATGGTGAAAGTAAAATTAGATATAACATCTACTGTTTGACTGCTTTAACAAAAGAAAACGAAGGAAAAGATAATGTTTCAAGTTCTGATTATTCTTCCCAATATTGGCAAGAAGAAATTGCATCTTTAATTAATTTTATTAAGAGTGCAAAAACTGTTATTAGTGAAAATGATGAAAGTATGAACAATTTTAATAATTTTACTCCTTCTTTAGATGATCCAAATTTATCACCTGATAATTTAACTAATTTATTATTTGATTTGAATCGTTGTAATATCATTTGTGACATCTTACCAAATTATCTTAATGAATTCTTAGATAATATTAGATTTAATGAATTCACTAATTATACTTATAATAATGTTTCAAATAACTATGCGACAATTTATTTTGGTCAAAAACAACAAGAGATGTATGCAAGTGAAGAAAAGGGTATTTCATTAATTAATACATTATTAGAAAATTTTGCTGTCTATGATAGCAATAATAACTTCGATCATTACATTAATTTAAATGAAGAAAACAATAATTCAAACTTCTTTGAAAACTATATTAATTCTGGAAAATCCACTGCAAATATCCTTGATTTTATTGAAAATTCAATTATTTATAGCGGACAATTTAATGTTAATTTAGATAATAATTTATCTGGTGTTGATGCCTTATTTATTTATAATATTTTTGATGACGCTAACATGGGTCGATTTATTTATGGTGGTAGCGAAGATGAAAAGATTTTACTTTTAAATCGTTTCTTAAATGATGAAGAATTTGAATATGATCCTAATATAGAAGGCAAAGCATTTGATACTATTTTTGCAAATGTTGTTAAATTATTTGATAATCTTGATTCTAATTTTGCTACTGATGATATTGATCAAGTTAGAAATGCGAAAGATAGTATTGTTAGATCAATTGTTGCTTTAACAAAAGAAGTTAATTCTAGTGCTACCGGTGATGATATTTATCTTGGTAATGATTATGAACATCGAGCATATATTTCTAGTGAAATTCTTGCTTCCTTATTAGATGAAATCGTCACTAATGAAATTAACAATATTTCTACTACTTTATTAGAAGAAAATATTCGTCCATTACGTAAATTAGAAGAAAATAATTCTAGTGTATCTTATGATTATGAATTAGTTAATACAGATAGTTATAATTTACTCAATATCTATGAAGCACATGGCTTAGATGGAATTTTATCTTTATATCAAGGAAGCGATACTGATTATTTATATTATCTTGCTAATCCTGATTTAATTAGTTCGACTTCTAATAAATTAGAAAGTATTGATTATGGTAATTCTTATTTTGCTAGTGTTATTTATTCTTCTCGTTTGCATAACATTTTCAATTCAATTTTTGACGCTGTACGTCAAGCGGGTCAATTTAGTAATATTGATGAACCTGAAATTGTTATTGATGATATCAATGACTTATTCATTTATGGTCAAGATGGCTATATTGGATTTATAGATTATTCTAATTCAATTTTTGAATTTATAAAGCATAATCAAAGCATAGTTGATATAATTTTAAGTGGTTATGGAAATTGATAAAACCTATGAATTTACTTTTGTAGAAAATAAATCAAAATTTATATCTTTACTTATTCCTTTAACATCAAAAGAGGAATATAAAGACAAATTATTAGAAGTTAAAAAAATATATCCAAACGCGACACATTATTGCTACGCTTTTAATTTTAAAGGATACGCTAAAGCAAGCGATGATAATGAGCCCAAAGGAACAGCGGGAAAACCAATTTTAAGAGTTTTGCAATTAAAAAACATTGATAATGGATTACTAGTGGTTATAAGATATTTTGGAGGAATAAAATTAGGTGCTTCCAAATTATTAAGAACTTATGTTAAAGCTTCTAGTGAAGTTATTAATTTAATATCTAAAGAAAGAGGTGAATAAATATGTCTGAATACGAAAATCGTCGTAAAAAATTATTTGAATTATTACCAGAAGGATCTTTGCTCTTACTCCATAGCGGTGTTAGTAAAATATCTAGCGAAGATGAAAATTTTCCTTTTGTTGTAAATAATAATTTCTTTTATTTAACAAATATTAGACAAGAAAATTCTTTATTATTTCTTGTTAAACAAATTAGCGAAGAAAAAACTTATTTATTTATTGATGAATATAGTCCAGAAAAAGAAAAATGGACTGGGAAAAGATTATCTATTGAACAAGCTAGCACTTATAGCGATATTAAAAATGTTTTAACAAATAACGTCTTAGATTCTAAAATTGATCTTGCCCTAAAAGAAGGATCGACTCATTTTGGTAAAATCAAATATGTTTATTTAGATTTATCTAATGAATTAAAAGTAGGGGATGATTTATTTATAAGAGATTATCAAAGTCGTCTTTTATCATTGTATCCTAATATTCAAATCATGGATATACGCCCACTTATCACTCCACTTAGAATGGTAAAATCAAATTTTGAAATTGAGCAATTAAAAAAAGCTATTAATTTGACTCAGCACGGCATTAATCAAATATTAATGTATATGAAACCAAATAAATTTGAATATCAACTCGCTAATATATTTTATTGTTATGGTATTGAATCTTCTCGAGCACCTTTATCTTTTCAAACAATTATTGCCTCTGGAAAAAATGCGACATGTCTTCATTATCCTACTCAAGATGCAAGAATTAAGGAAAATGAATTAATTTTATTTGATTTAGGATATAAATATGATGGATACTGCGCGGATATATCTCGTACATATCCTGTCAGCGGTAAATTTACTGATTTACAAAGAATTATTTATCAAACAGTTTTGTACGCTAATAAAATGGTTATTGAATATGCTAAAGAAGGCGTAACTATTAAAGAATTAAATGATAAAGTCATAGATTATTATAAACAAGAATTACCACGACTAGGGCTTATTGATAAAGATGAAGATGTTAGAAAATATTATTGGCATAATGTCAGCCATCATATCGGTTTAGATACCCATGATGTCTCTGATAGAAATAAACCTTTACAAGCAGGAAACATTATCAGTGATGAACCTGGATTATATTTTGAAAAATATGGTATAGGTGTTCGCATTGAAGATGATATTTTAATTACTAAGGATGGGTGTGAAGTTTTATCTAGATCTATTCCAAAAGAAGTTTTTGAAATTGAAGAACTTGTAAAACAATGTCAAAATAAATAATATGAAGAAATATATTTTATCAATTGATCAAGGAACAACAAGTACTAGGGCAATTATTTTTGATCGAAGTTCAATCGCTCTTTTTATGGCGCAAAGAGAGGTAAAATGTTATTACCCAAAACCTGGTTGGGTCGAAAGTGATGCCTTAGAAATTTGGGTTAGTGTTATTGATGTAATTAATGAAGTATTAGTTAAAGCAAATTTAACTATGAAAGATATCGATTCAATTGGTATTACTAATCAAAGAGAGACTGTTGTTGTCTGGGATAAAAAAAGCGGATTACCAGTTTATCATGCCATTATTTGGCAATCACGACAATCTAAATATATTTGTGATTCTTTAGAAGATAAAAAACAATTTATTCATCAAAAAACAGGATTATTAATAAATCCTTATTTTAGTGCGAGTAAAATTCGTTTTATTCTTGATAATATCGAAAACGGACAACAAAGAGCAGAAAATAACGAACTAATGGTCGGCACAATTGATACATGGATAATGTATAAAATGAGCCATGGTAATATTTACGCAACAGATGTAACAAATGCTTCAAGAACTCTTCTTTATAACATCTTTGACCATTGTTGGGATGAAGAACTTTGTAAATTATTTAATATTCCGATTAGCATGCTTTGTAAAGTTAATCCTTCTTCTTATAAATATGGAAGAGCTTCATTTTTTTCTAATGATGTCTATATTTGTGGAGTAGCTGGTGATCAGCAAGCCGCGTTATTTGGACAAACATGTTTTAGTAAAGGTGAATTTAAAAATACATATGGGACAGGTTGTTTTATGCTAACAAATATTGGTAATAAACCTTTACTATCACAAAAAGGACTTTTAACCACTATTGCTTGGCAAATTGGTGATGAATTTACTTACGCTTTAGAAGGGTCAATATTTATTGGCGGGGCTCTTGTCCAGTGGCTAAGAGATGAAATGAATTTGATTTCAAGCGCTGCCGAAAGTGAAGAATTTGCAAACAAGTGTCAAGATAGTAACGGAGTATATATTGTTCCTGCTTTTGTTGGATTAGGAGCACCATATTGGCAAGACGATGCTAAAGGGGCTGTTTTTGGTTTAACAAGAGGAACAAATAAATATCAATTTGTTAAAGCTTGTTTAGAAGCTATTGCCTATCAATGTAAAGATGTTATTGATGTCATAAAAAAAGAAGCCAATATTGATATTAAATCTTTAAAAGTTGATGGCGGGGCGACAAACAATAATTATCTTATGCAATTTCAAAGTGATATTTTACACACTAATATTATTTTACCTAAATGTGTTGAAACGACTGCATTAGGAGTTTCTTATCTAAGTGGACTTGCTTCTAGTTATTATAAATCACTACAAGATATTAATTCTTGTTACTGCAAAAATAAAGAATTTCATCCTCAAATGTCAATTAAAAAAGCTAAATCAATTTATCGTGGGTGGAAAAGGGCCGTTAGGGCAACAATAACTTTTAAAAGCAAATAGCTATGTTATAATTTAAGCATGGCTAAAATAATCATTGCACCTAATAATTTTAAAAAAGAATTAATAAAGAAATATCGTAAAGATAATCCTTTTTTTGATATTTATATATATAGTAAAGAAGAATTAATTGACCTTATTTATCCTTTTTTAAAAAAGGAAAGTGTCTACTTATTAATAAAAGAATTTAATTTATCTTATAAAAGCGCTTTAAAATATTGTTATTTTTTAAGATTTGTTGATGATACAAACAAAGGATTAATTAAAGAATTAAAACCTTTTTATGAGTATTCAAAAAAGGAAAATTGTTTTCTTTATGATGAATATGCAAAAAATATTGTTGTTAAGAAAAGTGTTGATGTTTTTGGATATTATAAAGAAGATTATTTACTAGAAAAAATATTTAAAACACTGCAAATTACACCTAATTTTCATGATTTTAATATAAATTTAGATTCTAATAAAGTGCATATCTATGACACTATTGAAGAAGAAGTACATCATCTTTTTATTAAAATTTTAGATCTTATTAATGATAATGTAGATATTAATGATATTTACATTTATGGCTATAATAAAGATTATGAATTTTATTTTGATTATTATTCAAAATTATATGGTATAAATTTTAATAATCTTCCTTTAAATAAATTTAAACAACTTAATTTTGTTAAAACTTTTTTAAAAGATTTTCAAAATGGTTTATCTCTTGATGATTGTTTTAATAATTTATCAAATAATAATATTAGCCAAGATATTTTTGAAAAATTTCAAGAGATTATTTTAACTAATCATTATGATGATTTAAATTTAAATCAGCAATTAGATGTTTTTAATAATGTTTTAAACGTTGAAGTTGAGGTTAATAAATTTGATAATGCTGTAACAATTTTAAATAATGTTTCTAACTTTAATAATAAGCATGTTTTCTGTATTGGATTTAATCAAAATAACTATCCAAAAATTGTCTTTGATAATGATCTTATCTTTGATAGCGATAAAGAAATTTTATCATTACTAACAAGCAAACAAGAAAATATTATTAATCGTAAATCATTACTTGAATTTCTTTCTAGTAACAATTATTTTTATTATTCATTTTCAAGCAAGAGCTATTTAGATAATTATTATTTATCTTTTTTAGCTTCTGCTTACAATTTTAAATTAATTAAACAAAACGAATTAAGTTATGATTATAGTAATCTTGCTTCATTAAACAGTGTTTGTAAAATTGAAGATTTACACTATAAATTTAATAAAGATGATTTTTATTTAAATTCTTATCGTCAAACACTAAATTATAAATATAATTCATATGATAATAGCTTTAAAAAATTTTCACTTTTTGATAAGGATTATTTATTAAAATATTCTTATAGCAGTCTAAATAAATATGCCTTATGTCCTTTTTCTTACTATGTTGATGAAGTTTTAAAATTACAAGTAGGCGATCCTTCATTTTACGCGACAATCGGTTCTTTTGTTCACTCTATTTATGAGATAGGTCTAAGATATAATTTAACTTTTGATGATGCTTATCAAAGATGTTTAAATAACGGACAATTTAATTTTGATATAAAAGAAAAATTTATCTTAAGTGGATTATTTCAAAGAATCAAAGATATTTATAATTTTAATCAAGAACAATTATTAAAAATTAATAATCATGAAATCTTTTTAGAAAAATGGTTCACTTATCAATTAAATCAACATTCGATCATTAATGGCAAAATAGATAAAATTATTGTTGTTGATAATCAATATTATTTTATAGTTGATTATAAAACTGGTTCAAAGTCGTATAAAGAAGGGCTTTATAAATATGGCATTGATTTACAATTGCCTGTCTATAGTTTATTAACTTATCAAGATGTTTTATTTAAAGACGTATCTTTAGCAGGTATTTATTATCAAGAAATATTTAATGATATTAAAGATAATGATACCAAAAATTTTAAATTAAGTGGTTTATCTTTAAATAATTCTTCTTATTGGAATTTAATTGACGCTGATAATTATATTAAAAATCATAAAAAAAATTCATGCAGTGAAAATAAATTCATCGATAATATTAATTTAACCAAAGAAAAATATCTTAATTTTGATGATAAAATAAGGAACAATATTTTTGATATTTATCCTATTTTATCTAATAAAAATAAAGAAAGCATAGATGCTTGTACGTATTGTAAAAATAAAGATATTTGTTTTGTTAAATATCAGCAAAAACGTATTGTCGCTAATGAAAGCGAGGAATAATTTATGGGCCGCACTCCATCTAAAGAACAACAACTTGCTATTGATTCATATAATGAAAATGCTTTAGTTAATGCAGGTGCAGGATCTGGGAAAACCTGGGTTTTAGGCAACCACGTTTTACATTTAATGAAACAATATAATTTAAAAATATCTGATTTTTTAATCATGACATTTACAAACGCTGCCGCAAATGAAATGAAAACACGTATAAAAGAATATATTTTAAAAGATCAAGATTTAAAACAATATTCCGATGAAGTAGATTTTGCTCATATTCAAACATTTGATGCTTTTAATCTTTTCCTAGTTAAAAAATATCATAAATATATTGGAGTAAGTGATGATATTTCAATAGGTGATGGCGCGATTTTTTCTATACAAAAACATCATTATATCAGTGAAATTTTAGATGGCTTTTATAATAATGATAATCAAATATTACATGAACTTATCAATACTTTTTGTAGTAGAGACGATTATCCTATTTATAATTTAATTTATCGAATTATTGATCTTTATGATAAATCAATTCCTAAGATAGACTTTTTTAAACAACTATTAGAGGAACCTTATTCTTCTTTAAAAATTAAAAATTATTTTAATAATTACCATCAAATTGTTTTTGATACGTATTTTAAAATGATTGATAAATTAGAGAGTGTTGAATCATCATATTCAGATTATTATGTTTGTGTCAAAGCTTCACTTCCAAAATATGTTAATAATGATTTTGTATCATTTTGTGATGCATTTAATAATTTTCGTATTCCACCTTTAAATAGAAAACCTATTAATAAATATCTTAAAGATGAATATATAAAAGAAGTTCATAGTCAAATCAAATATTATAAAGAAAAAGTAGATGGTTTATTAAATGATCTTACTATTGATGAAGAAACAAATTTAAAAATAATTAAAAATAATCAACGATATTTAAAATTTTTAATTGATATAGCAAAAGAAGTAATTTTACGTTTAGACAATTTTAAAAAAGAAAATAATATTTATGATTTTGGTGATGTTAGCAAATTAGCGCTTAAACTTTTAGATAATAAAGAAGTTTTAACAATGGTTAAAAAAGAATTTAAATATATTATGGTGGATGAATATCAAGACACAAATGATATTCAAGAAGAATTTATTAAAAAACTTGAAAACAATAATGTATTTATGGTTGGCGATGTTAAACAATCTATATATCGATTTAGAAACGCTAATTGTGAAATATTTTTAGATAAATACAATTTATATTCTTCTAATAAAGATGCAGGTCACGCGATAGATATGACTTTAAATTTCCGTTCCAGACCACAAATTATTGAAGATATAAATAATATGTTTTCTAAATTGATGAAAAAAGGAGAAAATTTAATTGATTATAGCAAAGGGCATTATGCAAAAAGTGGATTAAGAGATTATAAATCATTTGCTATGGATGGCTATAATTATGGTGTCAGCGCTATTGTTTATGATAATGATGCTCATAAAGATAAAGAATATCAAGCTAAATTAATTGCTCATGATATCAAAAATAAAATTGCCGATAAAATACTTGTCTATAATCATAATGGTGGTGGATATAGATTTGTAAAATATTCAGATTTTGCAATTATTTGTGAAACGACTACTGATTTTGATGTTATTGAAAAAGTTTTTAATGAATATAAAATCCCTCTTTTTACTGTCAGCGACACAAACATCATGGATTATGATATTAGTCTTATTATTAAAAATTTATTAATAATGGTAGAATTACTAGTTAAAAATAATGTTTTAAATAGTAACTTTAAACATAGTTTTGCTAGTATTGCTCGTTCTTTTTTATATTCTTATGATGATGAAAAAATATATAATTTATTAAAAGATACATCTTATTTAAAAGATGAAATAGTGTTAAATTTAAGAAAAATTGCTAATAATATCTTATCCTATTCTTTAAAATCACTTTTAAAAGAAATAATATTTACAACTGGCTTACTAGATAAAATCATTACTATTGGTAATTATCATAGTGTTCATCTTGTTATTAATTCGTTATTAAATAAAGTCGATAGTTTAGATGAAATCGGTTATGACCTTGATAAATTAATTATCTTTTTTGATGAATTAGATGAAAATGATATTGATTTTAAAGGCAATTCTTTTAATGAAAATTCTGATGTTGTCACTTTAATTAATACGCATAAATCTAAAGGCCTTGAATATACGATATGTTATTATCCATTTTTAAATAAAAGATTTAATTTCCCACTTAATCAAAAAAGTGTCGATATAAGTGTAGATTTTGGTTTGGTCACCAATAATTATTTAAATCTTTATCCATATAATGACAAAACTATCCTTCTTAATTTATATAAAATGAATGAAAAATCATTAGAAATTGATGAAAAATTACGTTTATTATATGTCGCTTTAACAAGAGCAAAAGAAATGGCAATTTTAATTTTGCCTTCTGATAATAATAAATTTATTGACAGTGTTAAATCATGTAATAATTTTGCTGATATGATTAATAAATTTACTTTAGATGACATTAAACAGATTCATTTTGATAATGTTGATGATATTGAACTTAAAGATGAAATTATTGATGGAGATAAAGAGTTTAAATTAATTAATCCTAAAAAGATTTTTTCTAATAAAATAAATGAAACTAGGGCAAGCAAAAAATTAAAAGACAGCGTCAGCGAGGAAAAACTTTTATTAGGAGATAAACTTCATCACATTTTACAAAATACTGATTTTGTTAGCAAAGATACATCTTTTGTTACAAATGAAAACCATAAAAGACTTATCGATAATGTTTTAAAAAATGATATATTCAATAATCTAGACAATGCGACAATTTTAAAAGAATTTCCATTTAACGATGAAATAAATCATTTAAATGGTATTATCGATTGCTTAATTTTAAAAGATGATGAAGTAATAATTATTGATTACAAAACTAAACAAATTGATGATGAATTGTATAATAAACAACTAAATAGTTATGGAAATTACATTAAGCAATTGACTAATAAAAATATTAAATTATACTTGTTAAGCATCATCGATAATAAATTAAAAGAGACTAACTATTAAAAAACAATAAGAATTTTAAAAAAGTTTATTCTTTAAAAAATCAGAGCATTCTGAAAA
>CALVRV010000014.1 GCA_944358865.1 uncultured Bacilli bacterium
AGGCAAATATTGATTTAGGTGCTTTATCTAAAGGATATGTTTTAAATAAAATTTATCAATTTTTAAACGATAATAACACTTATAATTATCTTATTGATTTAGGATCTTCTTCTATTGCCTTAGGTGTTAAGCCAAATAATGATTCATTTAAAGTAGTTGTTAAAGATATTCCTAAAACCTCATTTAATGCTTATGATTGTTTTATTTCAACTTCATCAAATTATGAACAGGGGATTGATATTGATGGAGTGCGTTATTCACATATAATTAATCCAGTTAATGGTGATGCTTCTAATTATTTTGACTTAGTAATTATTAAAAACGATAACGCTTTACTTGGTGATATGCTTACAACTTTAATTATGCTTCAAAATAACATTGAAGATGTAAAAAATATCATTAATCAATATAACATCAACGACATTCTTATTTATAAAGATGAGATATTATTTTATCAACAAGGCAATTGGTGGTGATTTTTATTAATAAGATGTTATTATTTTTTAAAAAAACTTGGTGGCAAATTCTTATTATTTTTTTAATTGCATCATCATGTATTGGCCTCATATGTTATTTTTATTTTTCTCAACCTAATCAACCTATTGCCTCAATATATTTTAAAGATCAATTAATTAGAACTATTGATTTAAATGCTTCTAAAGATGAAATTTTTTATGTTGATGGAGAACATGATCGCTTACAAATCACTATTAAAGATCATCAAATTGGGATTACTCATTCTAATTGTCCATTACAATATTGTGTAAATATGGGATTAACTAATAAAGCTAATATGCCAATTGTTTGTATGTATAATGGCATTTACATCATAATAAGTGGAGAAAGTGATTTTGATATTGCTATATGAATAATATTAAAAAGATAACATTTCTTTCTTTGTTACTAGCGATCGCTATTATTTTAGGTATTGTTGATTCGTATATACCAACAAATATACCTGGTGTTAAACTTGGATTAGCAAATATTATTATTGTTATGGTTTTATATTTGTTTTCTTATAAAGAAGCAATATTAATAAATTTAATACGTATTTATATAAGCGCTTTATTAAGAGGAACAATATTTTCAATGGGATTTTTAATGTCTTTAAGTGGTGGTATCTTATCTTTATTAATAATGATTATTTTAAAAATTATACTTAAAAATAAAGGGATTATTTTTGTTTCAATTATAGGCGCAATATTTCATTCAATTGGGCAAATTTTAATTGCAATAATTTATCTTGATACGATTAATATTTTATATTATTTACCAATTTTAATTTTAATTTCAATTTTAACAGGATTTATCATGGGACTTATTGCTTATAAAATAGTAAATAACAAAACAATCATAAGAAAAGTAGAACAAATAAATAACAATAAATGAAATTTAAAGAAACAAATTAATATTTTTGTTTTGCAATAGTAAATAAAAGTTTATAATTAAATCATGATAGGTGAACCAATAGACACATTATTTCTAACTAATTTTGATGATAATTATTCAAAAGCTTTTAAAGTGGAAAAAGGATATTTAAAAAATATATTATGCAATCATAAATATGTCATCGATCATATTGGCAGCACAGCAATTAAAGATATCCGTTCTAGACCAATTATTGATATCGCTATTGGGGCAGGAAATGTATATGATCAAATTAATATCAAAGATAAATTAACATTATCAGGATATACATACGACAATGAACGTTCAACTTTAGATTGCTTTTGCTTTTATCGTGTCATTGATAAAAAAATATATTTTATGATATATGTTATGGTTTTTAATTCTCCATCTTGGAATCTTGCCATTAACATGAGAAATTATTTAATAAATAATGCAAAAGCAAAAACTCGTTATGAAAATGCAAAAGCAGATTTATTAAATGGTGTTAATAATGATAAAGCCACTTACGATAAATTAAAAAAAGAATATATCAAAAAAGAGATATATCCTAGAATATTTTTATATTAAATTAATCCATTAATAAGGCTGCCGCTCCAATAATTCCGGCATCATTACCAAGTTTAGCAATAAGCACTTCCACAGGAGGTGTATTTTTATATCCGTAATTATTTTCTTTTAATATTTCTTTGATTGGGTTGGTTAAATATTCTTTTTGATTTGATACGCCACCACCTAAAATAACAACTTCTGGTCTAAAAATATTACAAAAATTTAATATTCCATATGATAAATAAGATATGTATTGATCAACTACTTTTTTGGCACTAGGATCGCCATTTTTTGCACATTCAAAAGCAGTTTTTCCATTTACTTTTTCTATATCGTTTTCACAATATTTCCACATTAAACTATCTTTATCAAGTTTCATAGCTTCTTTAGTATCATAAATTAAAGCACTGGCACTTGCATATTTTTCAAAACATCCTTTTAATCCACAGGCACATTTTCTTCCATTATATATAAATAGTGAATGACCTAATTCAGCGCCTTTTCCTTCATTACCTTCAAACAATTTATCATCTAGATATAAGCCTCCGCCAACACCTGTTCCAAGTGTTAACATTACGACATTATGATAATTTTTAGCAATGCCAAATTTTACTTCTCCAAGAATTGCCGCATTAGCGTCATTTGTAATTTTTGCTTCTAATCCCGTGTATTTTGTTAAAATTCCACATAAATCAAGTTTATTCCAATTTAAATTTGCACTATAATCACAATAACCAGTTTTGGTATTTACCACTCCAGCACAACTTACACCAATACCTTTAATATCATTAATATTGTATTTTTCTTCTTTAATATGATTTTTAATATTGTTTGCTAAGGCAACAATCATTTCTTCTTGTTTTGATTGTTTATCAAAAACCATTACAAATCGTGATAAAATTTCACCTTTTTCATTAACAATTCCTATTTTTAGAGACATTCCTCCAATATCAACACCGACATATAACATAATTTTTACCTCTACTATATTATACAAATTATATTTGTAAAAATAAATTTATTGTATAATAATTATCGCTTGGAGATTATTGTGGTTATTACATGTCCTTATTGTAAACAAAGTATTGAAACTGATGAAACGTTAAATGTTAATAAATGTTCTTTTTGTGGTGCGATTATTGAATCTAAATTTTTTGAAGAAGATGAATCTTATCATGATATGTATAGCCAAGCCGTATCTTTTTTAGAAAAAAAACAATTTGATTTATTATTAGATTTAACTAACGCAATGTTAAAAAGATGGCCATTTAATTTTTATAGCAATTTATTTTATTTGTGTGCAAAAACGCAGTTAGATCTAACTAAACCATTACCATATATTACATATAAATTAAGTTCTGAAGAGATGGAAGAAGATTTAAAAGCGCGTATTTATTATTTTGCAAGAATTAAATATCAAAAATCTAGTCAGACTATTTATAACGCTATATCTAGTTATTATCCTGATGTCGCTGATAAAAATTCTGATACTGGATGGAGCAAAACAAAAACTAGTTTTGATTGTAAATTAGAAAATATCAATATGTATTTAAGCAAATTAAATCTAGTCGCACAAAATATTTCTAATTTAAAAACATATGCCAAAAAAGATAGTCAAATAAATATAATAGAAAAAATATATAAGTGGGGTGATTATCTTTTAAAAGCTAAAAAAGAACTTTTAAGATACGATGATTATGCTTCTACATTAGTAAAAAATGACTTTGATAATACTCCTAATCCGGGTCATTTGCCATATGCTTCTTTATATATGGGATTATTTATTTTTTCTTTAATTTTATTATTAGTTACTCTTGTTGAAATTGTTATTGGTTTTTCTTTAGGAAATTTTTATAATTTATTTTCACAAATCGGAAGTATTTTTATCAGTGTATATATGATGACAATGGTTATATATTTTACTATCAAGTTAAAATTATTTTCTTTAGGAAGACACCCAATTATTGGATGTGCATTATATGGCTTTACGATTGCACTTTCAATTGTTGGTATTACATCTTGTTTTATTAACAATACTAGTATGAATAATCTTATTATTACATATTTCTTTTTAACTCTTATTGCTTTAATTTATTCTTCGACAACCGCGATTATTAAATGGAATAAATATCGTTCTAGAAAAAATAAAAAATCATCTACTTACATTGGAAATTTACAAGCTTTAGAAAAAAATAATTTTATAATCGATTTTGATTTTAAATTTGAGGATATTAAAAAGGAATAATTATGTATCAAGGTATTATTATTGTTAATCATCAATATGGGATGGCATCAGGACCTATTGAATATAAAATAAAACGTTTTAAAGAAGAATTTTTAAAATTTGATTGTCAATTAATTGTTTTAAAAAATGATGGTTCATTATCATATATTGATAATACTGGAAACATTATTTTAAATCTTCCAAAATTTGATTTTATTATTTATTTAGATAAAGATAAATATTTATTACAAATATTAAAAAAAGAAAACGCTATTGTCTTTAACAATCCTGATTTTATTCAGTTATGTGATGATAAAATGTTAACCCATATCCGTCTATCTAATTTAAATATAAGTATGCCCAAAACTATTCCTGGTCCATTAAATTATAATTTAAAAGATGACAATTTTAATCAAATTATAGATAACATTATTAATAAGATTAATTTTCCTATGTTGATTAAAGGTGTTTATGGTTCAATGGGTTTAAATATGCTTTTAGTAAGAAACAAAAAAGAGTTGCTCGATGGATATAACAAAATGAAAAAAGAACCATTATTGTTTCAAGAATATATTACCTCTAGTTATGGAAAATCCTTACGCGTACTAGTGGTGGATAAACAAATTGTTGGTGCTTTCCTTCGTTATAATGATAATGATTATCGTAGTAATTTTTCTATCGGTGCGAAAAGTATGCCATATCAATTAAATGAAGAATATATTGAATTTGTAAATAAGATTGTTAACGAATTAAACATTTTCTATGCTGGTATTGATTTATTATTTGGAAAAGATAATAAACCAATATTATGTGAAATAAATCCTAATGCTTTTTTTAGTGAATTTGAAAAAGTAACTAATATTAATGTTGCAAAATTATTTGCAAATATGGTAATTAAAAAAATAAAAAATGTGGTAGAATAAATCTATGAAAATAAACAAATTATTAGCGTTTTCAATGCTTTTTCCTCTAACTTTATGTTCTTGTAATAATAATGTTACTAGACAATATTCTTTAGAAGCTTATATTAGTAATTTACCATTTAGAGATCAATTTTTAATTTGTCACTTAGGCGATTTACATTTTTCAACTTCGAGTAATTTAGAAAGAGATTTTGAATATTTAAGAAAGGTAGTTTATTCTTACGCTGAAGTAAAGAATGTTAACCCTAATATAGTAAATGTTGGAAAACCAGCTTTAATTATTATTAATGGCGATACATTTATGAACGCTACTAAAGATATAGTTGTAAAAACATTTGAATTTTTTGACTCATTAGAAATTCCATACGCTTTTAATTATGGCAATCATGATTTACAGGGTAGTTATACAGGCAATTTTATTAATAATTACTTATTAAATAATGATAGTCCTTACAATATGTATAGAAATCCATATAACGACAATGTTTTTGGCAATTCTAATTATGTTATAAATTTAGTTAATTCATTAGGTCAAAGTCAATTTCAAATATTTTTAATGGATAGCAATTGTTTTTATTATGGTGATTATGATTCTATACACGAAGATCAAATTGCCTGGTATCAAAGAATGCTTCTTTATTTTAATGGTTATAATAGTTTACCAACTAATATTGATAATAATACGTTTAAAAAATCGATGATTTTTACACACATCCCGTTATTAGAATTTGGGGATGCAATAAATAGTTATCATGATAATGCTGGAAATGCTATATCTTATCAAGATAATTATTGTAATGATTTAGAAGAATTTCCACCATCACCAATGAATTCTGGTTTATTTGATACAGTTTTAAAATATCGTTCTACAGTTTCTATCAGTGCGAATCACAATCACACTATATCTAGCGATATTTTTTATAAAAAAGAAGGAAGCGATTGGCCGGTAAGACTTATTTTTGGAGAAAAAACTACCACAAATCTTTATTGTGAAGATTCTATGGTTGGCGCGACTTTTTATAACATAAATGAAAATTTACAATATTCTCGATATAATAGTCCTTTATATTTTAATATCACTAAAGTACATGTACCATACGAAGGAGAATCATCAATTATATGGCAGAACCAGTAATTAAAGATTTAGAACTTTTACAAAGAAGAAAACATATAATTGGATCGATTATATTATCTATTTGTTTTGTTATTGTAAGTATAACAACATTTTATGGTGTTCGTATCTTTTTCCCAATTGTTGGTTCTTATGGTAAAGGCGCTTTAAATACTTTACCTTGTTCATTTACTTATTTAATTCCATTATTTATTTTTTATATGGCATTATTATATGTCTATGCAAAAGAAAATAAATCAAGATTAAAAATACTATATATTTTAGGATATGTTTTAATTGCTTTATCAATATTTAATATTGTTTTAATGACTATTGTTTATTTTGTTTTACTTGATGGAGACATCTTTTTCCAAACTATGACACCAATGTATCCTCTTGATGTCTTTATTATTAATAGTGTTTATTTTTTAGTTGGTGTTGCTTGCTTAATATATTATTTTTTAGATAAAAAATATCAATTAACGATTTTAATAAGACCAAGACCATTTTTTAAAAAAGATTTTGTTTTAGCAGGGTTTTTATTACCATTTGCCACGTATTTTGTTGGTGAATTTTTCTTTATGTTTATTTATTTTCAAGAAGGATATATTGATCCAAATTGGCCTTTTATGGTTCCTGTTTATTTAAGCTTTTTACTTTTGGCTTCTTTATGTATTTGTTATTATATTTATCCATATATTAAAGATAATAAAAAAGATTTATATCAGATGATTGTCTTAATTGTTGAATACGCTTTAACAATAATTTTAGGTATTTGGATATTATGTGGTGTAATTATTAACCCATATTTAGTTAGTCAATCTCTACAGTGGGAATTTGAAATAGGTTTAGCGGCTAAAATTCCTTTTGGATTATTTGTTAACTTTTTATTTACTATTCCTATTTTAATTGTTTCTTCTGTTAAGTTTTTTAAAAAGACTATAAAAAAGAAAAATGAACAAGAATAAAAAAAGATTTAATAACTATTCTAAAAATTATAATAGTCAAAAAATGTATCATGTTTTAAAAGAAGATACATTACTTAATTTTTTATTAAACAATATTAAAGGAGAATCAAGAAATTCAATTAAAGGATTACTTTCTCATAATCTTGTCAGTGTTAATGGCGCAATCATACGTCAATTTGATTACCCTCTAGCGGTGAAAGATGAAATTATTATTTTAAATAAGCCATCACACAATACAAAAAATATTAAAGCCACACTTAATATCGTTTATGAAGATGATGAATTAATAGTAATAAATAAACCAAGTGGTCTTTTAAGTGTTTCAAGCGATAAAGAAAAAGGCAAGACCGCTTATCGACTCATAAGTGATTATCTATTAACAAAAGATAAACATCTAAGACCATATGTTGTTCATCGTATTGATGAAGATACTTCAGGGATTCTATTAATGGTAAAATCAAAAACACTTCAAGATGAATTTACAAATAAATGGAACGATTTAGTTCTTGATCGAGGCTATTATGCAATATGTGAAGGAATTTTTAATAAAAAAGAAGGAACAATTAAAACTTATCTTAAATCTAATAATTTAAATTTAATGTATTCTAGCAACGATAAAGTTCATGGCAAATTAGCTATTACGCATTACAAAGTTATTAAAGAAAATGATTTATATTCTTTATTAGATGTTCATATAGATACTGGTAGAAAAAATCAAATACGTGTTGCAATGAATGATATGGGCCATACAATTATCGGTGATGATAAATATGGAGAGCCATCTAATCCTTTAAAAAGACTTGGCCTACATGCTTATCGATTAAAAATAAAACATCCATTTACAAACAAAATATATAACTTTGAATCTAAAATTCCTAATGAGTTTTTAAATTTGTTAAAAAAATAAATTTATCTATAGGTTAAAATATTATTTTAATGCTAAAATAATTATATGAAATTTTTAAGAGTTTTTTTAGAGTCGTCTTTATCAATAATTCCTATTGTCGCTATTATCTTGATCTTATCATTATCAACTTTAACACCATTAATTGGTGGATGGGATTATTTATTGTTAATTGTTGGCGCGTTAGTGTTAATAATTGGACTTAGTATTTTTTCTATAGGTTCTTCAAGAAGCTTATCTAAAGTTGGAGAACATATGGGTGCTTCTTTATCAAAACAAAACAATATTTGGATTGTTATATTAGTATCATTTTTATTAGGCGCGCTTGTCACTTGCGCTGAACCTTCAATTATGATATTAGCAGAACTAACACCTATGGATGATTGGATGTTAATTTTATTTATTTCTGTTGGGGTTGGTTTATTTGTTGCACTAGGGGTTATTCGTGTTTTTAAAAGAAAATCACTAAAATGGTGGCTTATAACTTTATATGGCATCGTTTTTGGTTTGTGCTTAATTATAGACAGCAATCAACAAGCTCAATATCTACCATTAATTTTTGACGCTAGTGGGGCAACAACTGGAAGTGCAACAGTTCCATTTTTATTATCTTTAGGTAGTGGTGTTGCTATGGTAAGAGCAGGAAAAAAAGCTAAAGAAGAAAGTTTTGGATTAGTAGCTATATCTAGTGTTGGTCCTATTATTTCTATGGTAATCATGGTTATTATTAATACCTCCACTGTAGCGGGTAATTATGATCTTGGTTCAACATTATTAAATAATAGTAGCGATATATTCACACGTTTTTATCAAGCTATTTTTCCTACTTTTGATGTTAATGGTAACATTTTAGGATATGGGACAATTATTGAGGTCTTAGTTGCTTTACTTCCTATTATGGTTGTATTTTTTATTTATCAAAAGATTTTTATTAAATTACCTAAAGGTGAATTAATTCGTATTTCATTAGGATTTTTATATTCTTATCTTGGTTTAGTTTTATTTTTAAGCGCAGTTAGCGCAGTAATGATGCCATTTGGAATATTCATTGGGCAAGAATTAGGAAATTACGCTCCATGGGTTATTATATTAATATTCTTTATAATTGGTTTAGTATCGATTATGTGTGAGCCAGCAATTCATGTTTTAACTAAACAAATTGAACAAGTTAGCGATGGTGGTATTAAAAAAAGCAGTGTCTTATTAACACTTTCTATCGGTGTTGGTGTGGCTATTGGACTTTGCGCTATACGCGCTATATATAAATTTAGTATTGCTTATTATATTATTCCTGGTTATTTAATTGCTCTTGGATTAACATTTTTATCACCAAATTTATTTACTGCATTAGCCTTTGATAGCGGTGGTGTTGCCAGTGGACCAATGACTGTTTCTTTTTTACTACCTTTAACAATTGGAATGTATGCTAGTCAAAATAATATAGTCATTTCTAATGACAGCCAAGACGGTTTATTAAAACAAGACGTTTTAACAAATTGTTTTGGTGTTATTGCTATGGTTGCGATGACTCCATTGATTGCAATTCAAATTTTAGGAATAATCATTGAATATAAAAAATATCGTCGTCAATCTCTATATCAAAGTCAATTGCTATTATCAGATAATGAGGTTATACATTTTTAGGAGTTATTTATGGCTATAATTAAAAAGAAGAAAAATAATTTAAATGTTACCTCCAAGATTGAAATTAAAAAGATATGTCTTTTAATTGTTGTAGTTAATCGTGGTCAAGGAATGCCAATTATTAAATTATTAGAAAAATATGGTGTTGCCACATCATTAATTTTAAAAGGAGAAGGAACGGCCGAACCTAATTTATATGATTTACTCGGCTTAAGTGAAAAATCAAAAGATGTTGTTTTAACAACAATAAGAGAAGATTTAATTAATGATATTAAAGATGAATTAAATTTATATTTTTTATCTAGTAAGAAAAATAAAGGTGTAGCTAGTATTGTTGATTTATCATCAATAGTTAATGGTCTAGCATATCGCTTTTTAACGAATCAATATTAAGGAGAATCAAAATGGAAAATAGTTATTCATTAGTGTTTGCAATTGTTGATGCAGGGTTTACTGATTTAGTAATGGATGCAGCAAGAGATAATGGCGCAAGAGGGGGAACAGTTTTACACGCTCGTGGTACTGGCAATAAAGAGATAGAGGAAAAATTTGGTATCATAATTAACGATGATAAAGAAATTGTAATGATCATCGTTAAAGATGATATGGTTGATAATATTTTAAAAGCTATTAATGATGTTGCAGGTCTATCAACACCAGGCAAAGGAATTGCATTTTCTTGCAAATGTCGAGATGTTGTTGGATTAAAATTTGATTAAAAATAAAATAAAAATTGGCAAATCGCCAATTTTTTATTAAATTTTATTATTAATTATCTTGATCATCTTTATGATGTGCTTCATATTTTTTTCTTGTCGCAGTATCTAATATTTTCTTTCTCATACGATATGTTTTAGGTGTTATTTCCACTAATTCATCGCTGTTAATATAATCAAGACAAGCTTCTAAAGACATCAAACGAGGTGTTTTTAAAACAACGGTAAAATCTTTTGTTGAACTTCTAACATTAGTTAAATTTTTCTTAGCAACAACATTAACCGCTAAATCGTTATCATAACGATTTTCACCAACAATCATACCAGTATATACTTTTGTGCCAGGTTGAATAAACATCGTACCTCTTTCTTCAACGTGCTCAATAGCGTAAGGTGTCGCATCACCAGTTTCAGTCGCGACTAAAACACCAATTTTTCTTTCACCTAATTTTATATTTAACATAGGACGATATTCTTTAAAAGTGTGTGAAATAATACCATAACCTTTAGTCAAAGTCATAAAAGATGAAACAAAACCAATTAATCCACGGGAAGGAATAACATATTCTAATTTTGTTGTAAATTCATTATTGGTCATATCAATTAATTGAGCGTTTTTTGTACCAAGTGTTTCCATAATGTCTCCAACAAAATCATTAGGAACCTCAATAGTTAAATCTTCAAAGGGTTCATATTTTTGACCTTCTATTTCTTTAATAATAATTTCAGGTTTACTAACTTGTAATTCATAACCTTCTCTTATCATATTCTCAATTAATATTGACAAATGTAATTCGCCTCTTCCAGATACAATCCATGTTTCTGAATTAGGAACTCTTTTAACACGTAAAGAAACATCTTTTTGCAATTCTTTAAATAATCTTTCTTCAATTTTTCTTGCCGTCAAATATTTTCCATCTTGACCAGCAAAAGGGGAAGTATTTACACCAAAAGTCATTTGTAATGTTGGTTCATCAATATGTAATAAAGGTAAAGGATCTAAATGATTATTATCACAAATTGTTTCTCCAACATTAATATCAGGAAGTCCAGCGATTGCAACAATATCACCTGCAAAAGCCTCGTTTACCTCAATTTTCTTTAAACCTTGGTTGCCATATAATTTTAAAATTTTAAATTGTTTATTTGTTCCATCTAAACGGCAACAAGTAACAGTTTCTCCTACACTTATTTTACCGTTTTTGATTTTACCAATTCCTACTCTTCCAACAAAGTCGTTATAGTCTAATAACGAAATTTGAAATCTTAATGGTTGATTTATATCAGAATCAGGTTTTGGAATTTCTTTAATAATCGTATCAAAAATTGGATCCATATTATCAACTTGTTCTTCAATTGAATATCCAGATGTTCCTTTTAACGCTGAAGTGTAGCAAACTTTAAAATCTAATAAGTCATCATCTGCACCTAGTTCAATAAAAAGATTTAAAATTTCATCTAAAGTTTTTTGTATATCAATATTTTTTCTATCAATTTTATTAATAACCACAACTGGCTTAATGTGAGCTTGTAAAGCCTTTTTTAAGACAAACCTTGTTTGTGGCATTGCACCTTCAAAAGCATCAACAAGTAATAAACAACCATCGACCATATTCATAATACGTTCGACTTCTCCTCCAAAATCAGCGTGCCCAGGAGTGTCAACGATATTAATTTTATAGTCTTTGTAATAAATAGAAGTAGTCTTAGCTAAAATTGTGATACCTCTTTCTCTTTCTATATCGTTAGAGTCCATAACTCTATCGTTTACTTCTTCATTACTTCTAAAAGTTCCAGCACTTTTTAATAATTGATCCACTAAAGTGGTTTTGCCATGATCGACATGGGCTATAATCGCAACATTTCTAATTTCCATAACGTTATAAATAATAGTCATTTTTTATAAAAATTCAATAAATTTATATTATATTTAATATAAATAATAAAAAAGATTTTAATTTTAAAGTCTTATCTTTATAATGTAGGCATGATTGATTTAACTAAACCACAAGTTCAAAAAGAAAATAAATTCCTTAGTTGGATAATAAACAAATTACAATATTTTAAGAATTACAATTCATTATTTTATTATGTTTTATTATTAGTAGGAGTTAGTTTTGGCTTTTATTTTTTAATGCTAGTTAATAATCAATTTACCACACCTTATAGCGGTGATTTTGTTATGCAATATATTCCTTTTGCATATGATTATTATGATAACTGGTGGTCGTTTTTTAAGACAGGCGTTTTCCCTCACTGGGATAGTAATATCTTTTTAGGAGCGGATGCGATTACTAGTGATGGGTATTATATTTTATTTTCTCCATTTTTTGCTTTGCTATTATTTTTCCCTCGCGAATGGATACCACAGATGATGGTATTTGTTAGTGTTTTAAGAATGGTTCTAGCGGGAGTATTTTTTAGATTATATTTAAAAAAATTAGGCATTAATGAATTGTTATCACGATTTGGTGGTATCGCCTTTATGTGTTGCGGTTGGGTCGCATATTTTCAGTGGTTTAATAATTTCTTAGATATTGCTGTATTTTTACCTTTAATTTTATTAGGAATAGAAAAAGTTCTACAAGATAAAAAGCCATGGTTATTAATTGCTTCTTTAGGTTATTTAGGAATTGATAATTTCTTCTTTTTTCCAGCCATATGTATTATGACTTTTGTCTATTCTATTTTTAGATATTTTCAACGTCTTAAATTAAATAATTATAAGAATAATTTATTAATACTTTTAATGGGCTTTTTAGGCTATGTCGGTGCGGTTGGGATAAGTTTAATAGTTTTTGTTCCTGGTTTAATTACTGGCATGTCTGATCCTAAAATTGAAGGTACATCATATTTAGCAACTTTATTAGAATATTGGGAATCTAAAGACTTTTCTAATTTATTTGCGCACTTATTTATTTGGGATTCGACCGGAGATTTTAAATTACAAGCCTCACCAATTATTGAATTTTTTGTTTTTCCTACTACATGTCGACATATATCTTTAGTTAACGCAATAAGTGGTAATACATTTGTTAATGAAGCTGGCTCTTTATGGGTTGGTGTTCCTATTAGTTTCTTCTTTTTTCCTGCTTTTATTAATTCTATTAGAAAAGGGAAAATATCTCATATTATTGGTGTTGTAATATTTGTTTTTGTTTTGTTTACACCTTTTTCTTATTATTTATTATTTGGTGGTGCGAAAGCATATTCTAGATGGACAATAATTTTCCCAGCTTGTATGATTGCTTATGTTTTATCTTATTTAAATTCTAATTATAAAAAGATATCCACATTAGATTTATTATTAGGATTAGGATTTATGACTATTGGCATCCTTGGTAGTGGTTTATTAGCGCATTATTTTGTTAGTAATTCTTATAACTTAAAGTATTATTTACCATTCCCTTGGGCTTTAATTGGAGAAATAGTTTATATTTTATGTTTCTTTTTTGTTTTACTTTATTTCTATAACAAACCAATATTTAGTAACATATTATTATATTTTTGTGTTTTTGAATCTGTTTTAGTTGGAAATTTTGTTACTGTTGGTCATAGTTATACAAGTCCTGTTACTTCTAATGGTGGAAGTTATAATAATGCACTTGTATATGACGCTAGTAAAAAAATAAAGGATTATGATTCATCTTATTATAGGTCCTATTCCTCTTTAGCGGCACAAAATTTAAGTGACAATAACCAAAATATTAATAATTACAATGGTACAGCAATGTTTAATACTTTGTATAATTTTTATACCCGCGAATTTAAGTGGTGGGCAAGAATGAGCGACTGGTATGGTGGCTGGTCTGCGAGCTATGTTGAAAAAAGACAAGCATTAGATTATTTTTTAAATATTAAATATTATATGGTCAATAAAAATAACACTATTGCGACTAAAAGTGGTTATGAGAATTTAACTAATGATCAATTAGCAAGTTATATTAATGTTCCATTAGGTTATGAATATAATTCTGATTTATCAAATGAAGGTGTTTTAGTTTTTGAAAATAAAAATGTAAATAATATTGGTTTTAGTTATAACCAAATATATGTTTATGAAGATGAAAACGCAAATAACGCGCTTAGCGGCAGTGGAAGCTATGCTTTAAGAAACGATGATATGTTCCTTTTAAGAGGTATAATGGCTCAATCTACATATGATAGTTTAAATAATGATATTAAAAACGATCTTGCTTTTAGTGATACAGCTTTACAACCATATCGAGCAGATTCTACATATCATGATATTAGTGTCGTTGACACTAAAAACTTATCACTTGCGTATGGTGAACAATATGTCATGCGTTATTACAAAGTTGAAGATTCAAGAAATTATCCAATCAACAATCTTAAAAATATTATTTTGAACGAAGAAGCTTCTAATCGTGATCAAATTCTAAGTGATAATAACGCTCAAAAAGGTGATTATTTTATCACTATTACTAAAGAAGATTTAAATGGTGATGTTTATAAAAACCCATCTTCTTTTGCTTCTTTAATGCCTTTTGATTATTTTGAAAATGGTACAGCTTTATATTTATACGCTCCATATACACCAAATTATAATGTTGATGTTTATTTATTAAATAAAGATGGTGAAGTAATTAAATTTGATAATCACCGTGATGATTATGTCACTAATTCTTTAAAATCAATGCGAGGATTTTATAGTGATGAGGAAATTTACGCGGTTGTTATTTATCCTAGATATTATGGACGTTCAAGTTTTGATATTTATTTAGAATCATATCAAGCTTATCAAAATAAACTTAATACTGAAGTAAGCGCTATTCAAGGTGAATATCTTAACAGCAACGAATTTAGTTTTGATACTAATTATGATCAATATAAAATGATTAGCTTAAATACACCTTATGAAAGAGGATGGTCAGTTTATGCAACACAAGGTGATGAAACAATTAAACTAGATACATTCCAAGGTCAAGGTGGATTCTTATCATTTATTTCTTTAAAAGGACCTGCTACATATCACGCTATATATCGAAATGCAGACATGGTAAAAGTTCAACCTATTACAAATGTTACATTTGTATTATTTAGTGCAAGTTATATTATCTATTTAGTGGTAAGTAATTATAAAAAAGAAAAAGAAAGAAATAAAAAATTAAGACTTGATGCTTAATATTAAGTCATAAATCTCATTTTTACTAATATGATATTTTATAGATAATGATTTAGCTATTTCATTATTTTTTAGTTTTTCATCTTTTAAAAGACTTTTTATTTCATTAATTAATTCATCATGATTAATTTTTATATCATTATTTTTGTTACCTTCGATAATTATGACCATTTCTCCTTTTAGGGTAGTGTAATCTAAATTATCAATATCTTTTAGTTGCATATAAATATATTCTTCATGAATTTTTGTTAATTCACGTGCAATAGTTATTTTTCTTTCATCATCTTTAAAAACAGTTTTTATATCTTGTAAGGTGTCTTTTATACGATGTGGAGCTTCATAAAATATCATTGTTTCTTTAAAATCTTTTAAAGATTCCAATTGCTTTTTTCTTTTAACTTTATTGCTATTTAAAAAACCATAAAAATAAAAATGATCACTAGGTAAATTACTTCCTATTAAACCATTTAATAATGCATTTGCGCCTGGAATTACACTTATTGCAATATCATTTTCTAGACATAATTTAGCTAAGATAAAACCAGGATCACTTATAATAGGATATCCGGCATCAGAAATATAACAAACCTTTTTTCCAAGTTTAATTTGTTCAATTATTTGTAAGGAATTACTACTTTCATTATGTTCGTGTATTGACACTAATTTCTTATTTTTTATATTGAAATAATTTAATAATTTAGCGCTGTTACGAGTGTCTTCACAAGCAATAATATCCGCATCATTTAATATTTTTAAACTACGAAAAGTAATATCATCTAAATTACCAATAGGCGTAGCTACTAGATATAACAAATATTTACTATTATAAGAACTATTTCTTTTTATCATTTTCTATTTTGTTTTTTATTTTCTTTATTAAATTTTATTTTATTATATTCATCTAAAGATAAATTAATCATATCACTTTCAGCGTTTTCTAATGTGATTTGCTTATTTATAACGTTAAATGAAACAACCTTAAAATCAATTTTATTATATGAAATGACATCTCCAATTGAAGGATATAATTTCTTTAAATCTGTATAAATATCATCTTCAAATATTAAACAACAAACTAATTTACCACATTGACCGGATAATTTAGGAATATTAATTGCTAGCATTTGGTTTTTCGCGCGATTAATCGAAATTCCATCAAATTCATTTAAAAAAGTGGTGCAGCATAATGGCAATCCACATATACCGATTCCACCAATAATTTTAGCTTTATCACGTGGGCCAATTTGTTTTAATTCAATTCTTGTTCTTAAACGAGACGCTAAAACCTTTAATAATTCACGAAAATCAACTCTATCATCGCTAGAATAAGTAAAAGTAATCTTTGCTTTATCTAAAGTATAATCTGCGTAAATTAATCGCATTTGTAAATTTAATTTATTTTGTTCAGCATTAAAAATATCTGCCGCTAATTTTGCGTCTTTTAAATTTTCATCAAAAAAATAAATATCTTTTTCATTAGCTTTTCTAATGATAGGAGTCAATTCAAGATTTGAATTATATTGGCTAATTTCTTGTGGCAAAATAGAAACAAAACCTAATTCTTTACCTTGGATAGTTTCTACTAATACTCGATCATTTATTGCAAAATCATTTTCTTTACATGAAAAATAATAACTACGGGAAGAGTGGATAAATTTTACTCCGATAAAATAATTAAATTCATTTTCCATCTTTCTTACTCCTTTATATGCTTAATTATAATATTAGTAATGTGATCTAAAATCAATGAAACATTGACATTTAAAGATAGTGATTCACGAGTTTTTAAAATCTCAAATAAAACTTCATCAACATGAATAATTTTATCATTAATTTGTTGCAATTTTTCTTTAATTGTTTGCAAAAACGGCTCATTTTTATAAAAAACATTTTCTGCATCAATAAAAACTGCACACAATAAATCAAAAAAATAACGGGCAGATTGTTTTGAATTAATAAACTCTAATAAATTTTTATTTGCAACATAAATTACTTCATTTTTATCTTTTAATAAAGCATCAATAAATAAATGTAATCCTTCTTTTGCGACAAGGTAATCATTATCTTTATTTACATGATTTTCTAACATGTCGACATCATTATAAATATATGACATTAATTCTGCATCAAATTGATCGACACCTTTTTCTAATGCTAGAGCAATTACTTCTTCTCGAGGAATTAATTTTAAATGTAATACCTGACATCTTGAAATAATTGTAGGAAGAACTAAGTTCTCATTATTAGTGGTAAGAAAAGCATAAATGTTAGCTTCAGGTTCTTCTAAAAATTTTAATATCGCATTTATAGCCTGAGTAGTCATATTTTCAACAAGATGTAGAATATAGATTTTTATTTTTTTCTTTTCTAAAGACTTGTTTTCAAAATTAACTTCTAATGCAACAACATCATCTTTTTTAATAGTTTCTTTTTCACCATTATAAACAATAAAATCGGGGTAATTATTACTATTAATTCTTTGACATGTAATACATTTTTCGCAGGCAAATGGTGTAGGGTTATCACATAAAAGTGATTTTGCTAAATATTTAGCTATATTTAAAAGAGGTACACCATTATTTCCTACAAGCAAATATGCATGAACCAATTGGTTGCTTTCTAATGCATGTTTAAAAGTTTTATATATTATTGGTTGATAATTACTAAGATATTCATTTAATTCCATTCAATCTTTCCTTAATAATATTATAAACTTCTTCTTCAACTTCTTTTTGACTTTTAGAAGCATCGATAATTACATAGCGATCATGATATTTTTTAGCTAAATTTAAAAATGTTTCTCTTACTTTTTTATGAAATTCAATTTTTTCTAAATCAAGACGATTAACTTCTCTTCCTTGATTTTTTCTTATTCTATCTAGACCTAATTCCGGATCTATATCAAATAACAAAGTTAAATCTGGCCAAGTATTTTCGGTAGCAAACATATTAATATTAGTAATATTTTCAATACCTAAATTTCTTGCACCACCTTGATAGGCAAGACTAGAATCAATAAATCTATCACATATAACAATTTTTCCTTGTTTTAAAGCTGGCCAAACTTTTTCAATTAAATGTTGTCTTCTACTTGCTGCGTATAATAAAGCTTCAGCTCGCGGATCAAGATTTGTATTATTTACATCTAAGATTATATCTCTAATTTTTTCTGCGATTGGTGTTCCACCTGGTTCACGCGTTGTAATAATATCATATCCTTCTTTTCTTAAACGATTAACTACATCGTTTGTGGATGAACTTTTTCCGCTTCCTTCAACACCTTCAATTGTTATAAACATGTTTAATCATCTCCTAATTTATGTCTGCCTTGTAAAGATTTAGTCAAGGTTAATGAGTCAGTATAATCTAGGGCACCACCCATTTGTAATCCATACGCCAATCTTGTTATTTCTATATTAAATTGTTTTAATTTTTTATTTAGATATAGCGCAGTGGTTTCACCATCAATATTTGGATTAGTGGCAATAATAATTTCTTTAATTTCTGTATGGTTTTTAATTCTTTCTAATAAAGATTGAATATTTAAATCTTCAACACCAATATTTTTATTTGTAGATATAACACCATTTAAAATATGGTATAAACCATTAAATCCTTTACTTTTTTCAAACGCTAGAACATCTTTTGGATAAGAAACAACCATTAAAGTAGTTTTATCTCTATTCTCATCTTGGCAAATAGGGCAAATGTCTTCTTGAGAATACATCCCACATATTTGACATGTTTTGATATTAGATTTTACTTCTTTTAAAGCTAAAATAAATTCATCAACATCTTCATTAGACATATCTAAAACCGAATAAGCCAATCGTTCAGCAGTTTTTTTACCAATACTAGGCAATTTATTAAAATTTTCAATAAGATTTTCAATGGATTTTAATTGTTCCATTAAAATAGACCGCCTCCATTACTAGAACCGGTTATTTTTTCATTTATTGCTTCTTCTTGACTTAAAATTTCTTTTAATAATTCATTAATGCATAAAGCAATAGATTCTTCTAACATTTCTTTATTTTCAGCATCTAATGCATCTTTATCAATATCGATAGATTTAATGGTTTTATTTCCTAACATTGTTACATTTACCATTCCATTTTTTGATAAAGTAAATTCTTTACTTGCTAATGCATCTTTAGCTTTTCTTAATTCGCGTTGCATTTTTTGGGCTTGCGCCATAATTTGTGAAAGATTCATTTTTTAATTTTCTCCTATCATTGTAATTTGTATAGTATCTGGTTTAGCTAGTTTATTAACTTCCTTCAAATTTCTAAATTTAACCTGCAAATCGACACTATCTTTTCTAGAAATTGCATAAACAAACAATTTCTTTTTAAAGACTATTTGACAAATTGCCTGTAAATCTTTTTGAGCGTCTACAGAATTAATTTTATTTACATTAGCTAATATATCATATTCAATAATTAGAATTGATTTTGTTGCTAAAAGTAGATGTCCATCTTTTAAAAGGGTAGCCTTAGAACCATATTTTGGATGAATTGCTAATTGATCTAAGTCACCCCACATTTGACTATATTTTGTTTTAATATCTCTTTTTGCGATGACTGTTATGTTTAATAAGTCTTCAAGTGAGAGTTTATAACAAGATTCTTCAACCCTAACGACATTAGGGAACATTACTTCTTTACTAATTTTAGATTCATCAATGTTATCAAACAAACTTAATGTTTCTTCTTTAACAGTTTCTATTTTATTTTTTTCTTCTTTTTGTTCTTTTATTTCCTCTTTAATTTCTTCTTTATTTTCTTTTTCTTCAATTTTTTTAGTTTTTATATAAGGTTTAGTTTGTTCACTTGTTGTAATTTTAATATTAGTTTTATTTTCTTGATTATTAATTTTATTATTAGAATCGCTTTTTAATTTTAAAAATGCAATTTCAAAAATTGGATTAATATTATTAACTAATTTATAATTTTTAATTGCTTCTAAAATAATATCTATATTAAAAATAAGACTATCATAAGAAAAATTATTGTTTAAATTATGCGCTTCATCTTCATTTAAAACTTCTAATAATGCCTCGTTTTTTGTTTTATTATAAATAAGAGCGTCTTTTAAAATATCTAATATATCAGAAGTTAGCCTTTTAATATCAGTACCTTTTGCAATATAGTTTTTTATTCTTTTTAAGACACTAGCCGTATCATTATTAGCGACATCATCTAATAAATTTAATTTTTCTTGTTTAGATTCAATAGAAAAAATAGCTAAGACATCTTTTGCTTTTAAATTATCATTAGAAAAAGCTAAAACTTGATCAAGAATTGATAAAGCATCTCTCATCCCTCCATCACATAGAGAAATAATAATATCTAATGCCTCATCTTCATATTTAACATTTTCTTTTTCTAAAACATAAATTAAGCGATTTTTAATTTCTTCATTAGATAATTTAGAAAAATCAAATCTTTGACAGCGACTTAAAATAGTAGGCAATATCTTATGTGGTTCAGTAGTGGCTAATATAAATATTACATGTTCTGGTGGTTCTTCTAATGTTTTTAATAAGGCATTAAAGGCACCAGGAGTCATCATATGAACTTCATCAATAATATAAACTTTGTATCTACCTAAAATTGTTGAATAGTGAACTTTATCAATTAAGTCTCTAACTTCATCAACACCATTATTACTTGCCGCGTCAATTTCTATTACATCTGGGTGAGAAGAATTATTAATTGCTAAACAATTTTGACATTCATTACATTGATGACCAACACCTTCATCACAATTCAAGGCTTTAGCAAAAAGTTTAGCCATGGTTGTTTTACCAGTTCCTCTTGGACCAGCAAAAAGATATGCATGTCCAATTTTATTGGTCTTCAATGCGTTTTTTAAAATAGTAACAATATGGCTTTGACCTGAGACTTCTTCAAAAGTTGTTGGTCGATATTTTCTATATAATGCTTTATAACTCATAACGTTTCCTTTTGATATTATACACTTAAAAATATTCTTAATAAATGATTATAAATCATTAAATTAATTTTTTTTGAAAAATCCACCCTTATGGCACTTTTTAAAATTAACATTCTATGGTATTATACATTCGATAAAGGAATAAGATTTATGGAAGAAATAATGTTTGAAAGATTAAATTCAGCAAAAAAAAGATTAGCGGAAATTGATAATCAATTAATGGATGAAAATATTGCTAAAGATATTAATTTATTTAAAAATTTATCAAAAGAAAGAGCAAACCTCGAACCACAAGTTAGTAAATTTAATGAATATTTAAAAACTATAGAAGATAAACAGCAAGCATTTGAAATGTCAAAAGATAACGATAATGATATTGCAGAAATGGGTAAAGAAGAATATAAAAGATTATCTAATTTAGAGGAAACAATAATTGATGAACTTAATATCTTATTAATACCTAAAGATCCTAATGATGATAAAAATATTATTGTTGAAATACGTGGTGCGGTTGGTGGAGATGAGGCAAATATATTTGCTGGTGACTTATTTAGAATGTATACAAAATATGCTGAAAAGCAAAATTGGAAAATGCAAATATTAGATTCATCACCATGTGAAGCAGGCGGATATTCTTTAATAAGTTTTAAGATAAAAGGTGATAGTGTTTATTCTAAATTAAAATTTGAAAGTGGGGCACATCGTGTTCAAAGAGTGCCAAAAACCGAAGCAAATGGTCGAATTCATACTTCAACCGCGACAGTATTAGTTATGCCTGAAGCTGATGAAATCGACATTCAAATTAATCCTAGTGATTTACAGATTGACACTTATCATTCTCAAGGTGCCGGTGGACAAAACGTTAATAAAACTGAATCTGCAGTTAGAATTACTCATTTACCTACAAACACTGTTGTCGCGTGTCAAACAGAAAAATCTCAAATTCAAAATAAAGAACTTGCGATGCAAATGTTAAGAGCTAAATTATACGCGGATGCATTAGCAAAGCAAGAACAAGAAAGAGGCTCGGAAAGAAAATTAAAAGTAGGTACAGGTGAAAGAAGTGAAAAAATAAGGACATATAACTACCCTCAAAATCGTGTTACTGATCATCGTATTGGATTCACTATTCAAAAACTTGATCGTGTAATGGAAGGGGAACTAGATGAAGTAATAGATGCTTTAATCCATTTTGACCAACAACACAAACTCGCTAACGAGAAATAAATATGTCAACTATAAAGGATAATTATTTTAAATTAAAACAATTAGAAAACGAATATCTAACGCCTAGTGTTATTAAATATTTATTGATTGACGCTAATAATTTTAGTAATTTTTCACAATTAATTTTACATTTTGATAATAATTGCTTAAATGAAGAAAAATTATTTGATAATGCTAAAAAAGTAATAAATGGCTATCCATATCAATATGTTTTAGGTCATGTTGATTTTTTAGATATTAATATAGATATTTGTCCAGAAGTTTTAATACCACGTCAAGAAAGTGAACAACTTTGTTTAATTGCTAAAGAATATATTGATGATTATTTTAAAGATGAACAAATTGATATTTTAGATCTTTGTAGCGGAAGTGGTTGTCTTTCTTTATATTTAAAATCTAAATTTTATAATAGTAATGTTTTAGGGGTTGATATTAAAAAAAGATGTGTTGATTTAGCTAATCAAAATATTAAAAAACTTTCTCTTACTAACATTAAATATATTCAAAAAGATATCGAATCATTTATATCAAATAATACAAAAAAATATGATATTTTGATTTGTAACCCGCCCTATATTAAAGATGAATCTAGCGTCGATAAACAAGTTTTAAAATATGAACCACACGATGCTTTATTTGCTTCACCAAATTATTATTTTTATGAACTAATATTATCTAATTATGAGAAACTTTTTAATGATAAATTTTTAATTTTTTTTGAAATAGATGAAGATTTGCAACAAGATTTAACAAATTTGATTAATATTTATTTAAAAGATAATTGCACTTTTATTTTTAAAAAAGACTTATATAATAAAACTAGATTCTTAATAATTTATAAGGTGTGATTATGATAGATTTAAAACAAATTAAACAAATATTATTAAATCATGGTATCATTGCTTTTCCTAGCGAGACTGTTTGTGGTTTAGGTATTGTTTATGATGATTTAATTAGTTATGAAAAATTAAACAAAATAAAAAGAAGACATGAAGATAAACCATACACTATGATGCTTGGTAGTGTTAATGATATAGAAAAATATGCTTATGTTAATGATGATATTTTAAAAATTATTCATAAATATATGCCAGGTAAAATAACTTTATTATTAAAAGCTAAAGAAAGTGTTTTACCACATATCACCCATAATAGCGGCATTATAGGTATAAGAATTCCTGATTATCCTTTGATATTAGATATTATTAATTATGTTGGAAAACCTTTACTAGTGCCAAGCGCTAATCGGGCTGATCAACCTTCTTTGTTAGATATTGAAGATGTTAAAAAAGAATTTGGATGTGAAATTGATTATTATATTCAAGGCAAAGCATTAGGTTTAAAACCATCAACGATTATAAATTGTTGTGATACAATAAAAATAATAAGAGAAGGCGATATTTCTTTTTCTGATATTATAAACACATTAAAGGAGTAACTTTTATGAAAATTGCAATTGGCTCAGATCATGGTGGTCTTGATTACAAAACTAGAATCATTTCACATTTAAAAAATAAAAATATTGAAGTTATAGATGTAGGAACATTTAAACAAGAATCGTGTCACTATCCAATTTATGCTTTTAAAGTAGGTGAACTAGTAAGCAATCATGAAGCGGATTTTGGTGTTGTTATATGTACAAGTGGAGAAGGAGTATGTATTGCTGCAAACAAAGTTAAAGGAATTAGATGTGGCATTGCATATAATGATGAAGTAGCAAAATTAATGCGTCAGCATAACGATGCTAATGTGATTGCTTTTTCACAAGCTTTTATGGACTTTAATGATGTTATTAATCGTCTTGATTTATTTTTAAAGACACCATTTGAAGGTGGAAGACATCAATTACGAGTACAATTAATTAGCGATTTTGAAAAAAATATTTAGCATTTTTTATTTTTAACGCCTATAAGTAATTATGGGTGATTATTATAAATGTCCTAGATGCGGCAATAGCGATATAAAAAAATTAGGCTATTTAAATGGCAAAATTTATTGCCGTGCTTGTTTAACTTTTAATGGCCAAGAAGTTAAACAAGAAAAAAATATAGTCAATAAAAAATGTGACTATTCACTAACATATGAGTTGAGCGAAAGTCAAAAAAACATTTCTAAAAAAGTTTTAGAAAACTATATTAACGGTATCGATACATTAATTCATGCAGTATGTGGTGCTGGTAAAACTGAATTAGTGTATGAAGTTATTTCCTATGTTATTTCAAGGGGTGGTAATGTTGGTTTTGCTATACCTAGGACAGATGTTGTTATTGAATTATATGAAAGGATGAAAGAAGTATTCAAAAACAACACTATCTGCGCTGTTTATGGTGGCAATAATAATAATTTATGTGGAGACATAATATGTTTAACTTGTCATCAATTATATCGTTATAATCATTTTTTTGATCTTCTCATAATAGATGAGATAGATGCTTTTCCTTTTCAAAATAATGATGTTTTAAATGCGTTTGCGCTGCGCTCAATGCGTGGACGTTTAATTGTTTTAAGCGCGACACCTAGCGAATCAGTTATAAGTACTTTTAAAAGTAAAAACCATAGTATTTTAACTTTAAACAAACGTTTTCATAATCATCCTTTACCAATACCAAAGGTTCTAGTTCGTGTGTTTTTTCTTAAATACTTTACATTGGTAAAATTATTACTTAACTTTCAAAAGCAAAATAAACAGGTTTTTGTATTTACACCGACTATTGAGTTATGCGAAGAAGTGTTTAGTTTTGTTTTTGAATTTGTTAAGAAAGGGAATCGCGTCCACTCTAAAATGGAAGATAGAGAAATAATCATTAAAGATTTTAAAAATAAAAAATATGATTATCTAATAACTACTTCCGTTTTAGAAAGAGGCGTGACTGTAAAAGATTTACAAGTCATTGTATTTTTTGCTGATCATAAAATTTATACAAGCGAAATGCTTATACAAATATCAGGTCGTGCTGGAAGAAAAAAAGACGCTCCTGATGGTGAAGTTATTTTTTTAGTTAACAAAGAAAATGAAAAAATTAAAAATTGTATTTTCAAAATTAATAAAGCCAACAATGACTTGTAAAATATGTTTTAATGATTTTGATATTAAAAGTTTTACAAATCTTTTTAATCAAAAGACATGTATATGTAACAAATGTCAAAAAACATTATATCCACACTTTTATAAATTCAAAATTAATAATTGTAATGGAGTAGCGATTTATGATTATGATGACACTATTAAAAGTTTAATATATCAATTTAAAGGGTGTAGTGATATTGAATTAAAAGACATATTTTTATCACCATATAGTTATTTATTAAAATTATTATATTTTGATTATTATCTTGTTTATATACCATCTTTAAGTGAAGATGATACATCTCGTGGTTTTAATCATGTTAAGGAGATGTTTTCTATTTTAAATTTAAAACATATTGATCTATTAACAAAAGAAGGTAATTATAAGCAAAGTGATCAAGACTATAAAAATCGTGAAAATATTTGCCATTATTTAAAATTAAAAAATAATGTGAAATTAAAAAACAAAAAGATTTTGCTTGTTGACGATATATTGACCACAGGTAATACCTTATATTATTCAATTGAATTAATTAAAAGATTAAAACCAAAAAAAATTAAAGTTTTAACAATTGCAAAAGTAAAACCATTAAATAACGATTATAAACATAAATACGAGCAAAAAAATGGATTTTTGCAAACTTTTTTAAATAAAATTCAAGAAAAATTTAATATTAGGGCAATTAAAAATGACAAATAAAAATAATTACATAAAAATTTAAAATAGACTATTATTAGTCTAAATGGTAAAATACGAAAGCGAATGTAAATCATTCTTACTTATAGAAAGGCTAAAAAGATATGGGCTTTTTTGATAACAGATTATTAAAAAAATATACTAAACAAGCAGAACAAGTTCTTGCTTTAGAAGATGCAATGAAATCTTTAAGCGACGAACAATTAAAAGACAAGACAACTTATTTTAGACAATTGCTTGCTGAAGGTAAAACATTAGAGGATATTAAAATTGAAGCATTTGCAGTTGCTCGTGAAGCAGCTAGACGTGTTTTAAATCAATTCCCTTTTAAAGTTCAAATTATTGGAGCTTTAATTTTAAACGCTGGTGATGTTGCTGAAATGAAAACTGGTGAAGGTAAAACTTTAACAGCAACTATGGCTGTCTATTTAAATGCATTAAATGGAAAAGGCGTTCATGTTGTTACAGTTAATGAATATTTAGCGGAACGTGACGCTAATTGGATGGGGCAAATTTATACATTCCTTGGTTTAAAAGTTGGAGTTAATTTACGTAGCAAAACAACAAGTGAGAAAAAAGAAGCTTACTTGTGTGATATAACATATACCACTAACAGTGAACTTGGTTTTGACTATTTAAGAGATAATATGGCTCAATCATTAAATGGTCGTGTTTTAAGAGGATTGGAATACGCTATTATTGACGAAGCCGATTCTATTTTAATTGATGAAAGTAGAACTCCTTTAATTATTTCTGGTGGTGCAAAAGCTTCACCAAGTCAATATACTGTCGCGGATCGTTTTGTTAAGACTTTAAGAAAAGAAAAAGATTTTACTATCGATGTTAAAGACAAAACTGTAAATCTTACTGATGATGGCAACGCTAAAGCTGAAAGAATGTTTGGAATTAAAAACTTATACGCTCCTGAATATGCTGATTTAGTCCATCGAATTCACAATGCTTTAAAAGCAAACTATATTATGCAAAGAGATGTTGACTATTTAATCGATAAAGAAAGACAAGTACAAATCATTGACCAATTTACTGGTCGTGTACTTTCTGGTCGTGAATGGAGCGACGGTTTACATCAAGCTGTCCAAGCTAAAGAAAATGTTGAAATTAAGCAAGAAACAATTACTATGGCTACTATTACATATCAAAATTTCTTTAGATTATATAAGAAATTATCTGGTATGACTGGTACAGCTAAAACTGAAGAAGAAGAATTTCAAAAAATATACAATATGCGCGTTTTATGTGTTCCAACTAATCGTCCAATTCAACGTATTGATGCTTTAGATTATGTTTATGCACATAAAGGTCCAAAACTCAATGCTTTAATTAATGAAGTTAAAGCGCGTCATGAAAAAGGTCAGCCTATTCTTATTGGCACTGTTTCTGTTGAATCTAGTGAAGAAATATCTGATTTATTAACAAAAGCTGGATTAAAACATGAAATGTTAAATGCTAAAAACCACGCTAGAGAAGCTGAAATTATTGCTCTAGCAGGAAGAAAAGGCGCTATTACTCTTGCTACTAATATGGCAGGTCGTGGTACCGATATTAAAATTGATGACGAGGTCAGAGCGTTAGGCGGTCTTTGTGTTTTTGGCACTGAAAGACATGAATCAAGACGTATTGATAATCAACTTCGTGGAAGAAGTGGTCGTCAAGGTGACCCAGGTTTTTCACGTTTTTATGTTTCATTTGATGATACTTTATTAGTAAGATTTGCTGCCGATAGAATTCGTAATTTTGTTGAAAAAAATTGTGGTGATGAAGCTTTAGAAATGAAGATGATTTCAAATGTCATCACTGGCGCTCAAAAACGTATTGAAGGACAAAACTTCGATACTCGTAAAACGTTATTAGATTATGATGATGTTTTAGCTAAACAAAGACAAATTATTTATTCACGTCGTGATAAAATATTATTCGGTGAAGATATTACTGAAATTGTTAATGATATCTTTAATACGGCTGGTTTATTTTTAGCCAATAAATCTATTCCTATGGGTAGTAGTTCTAATCTTATTGATGGTGAATTACTTATTAAACAAGTTGAACCACGTTTTTTACCTGCAGGTAGTATAGAAAAACGTTTGTATGATGAATCACCTGCTGATGAAGTAGGCGCTGATATTGGTGTAGTTATGCTTGATTATTATCAACAAAGAAAAGCTTCTTGGCCACAAGAACTTGCTGATCAAATTGAAAGAAGTTTTATTTTAAGATGTATTGATCATAACTGGACACATCATATTGATAAGATGTCATCATTAAGAGAAGGTATATTTTTAAGAAGTTACGCTAATGTAAATCCTTTACAAGACTATGTTAATGAAGGCTATTCAATGTTTAGAGAAACTTTGAATTTAGCTTCTGTTGATGCTGTTTTAAATTTATTAAATGTTAAAGTTGAAAGAAAACCAAAAGAAGAAGAACAAAATAAAGAAAATAAAGAAGTTGAAGCAGAAGTAAAAGATAAAAAAGACGAATCTCAAAGTGAAAATAAATAGAAAGGATACGACTCTAATGGAGACTTTAAAAGATGTAAATACGATTAAAAACTCACTATTAGAAATTAAACAAAAACTCCAAAAATTAGAGTCGTCTCTTTGACATACCTAAATTAAAAGAAGATGTCGAAAATTTAACAAAAATTTCTTTAAAAGACGATTTTTGGAATGACAACAAAAAAGCTTTAGAGATAATTAATACGTTAAATGATAAAAAAGAAATAATATCTGTCAGCGAACAAATTAATACTGATATTTCTTTTTTATTAGATTTAATTGAGTTAAATGATGAAACATTAATTGATGAAATTGATTTAAATTTTAAAAAAGTTAATTCTGAATTTAAAGAATTTCAAACTAATTTATTATTTACTGATAAAAATGATAAATTATCATGTCTTTTAGATATTCATCCAGGTGCTGGTGGAACAGAAGCGCAAGACTGGGCTCAAATGCTCATGCGCATGTATGTTAGATTTTGTGAAAGAAATAAATTAAAATGCCAAGTTATGGATTATCAAGATGGCGATGAAGCTGGTATTAAAAGTGTCACTTTGCGTATCAGCGGAAAGCACGCTTATGGTTTATTAAAAAGTGAAAAAGGTGTTCATCGTTTAGTTAGAATTTCACCTTTTGACGCAAATAAAAGAAGACATACTTCATTTGCAAGTGTTTCTGTTGTTCCTGAATTTGACGATTTAAAAGATGTTAAAATTAATGAATCCGAATTAAAAATTGACACTTATCATTCTCAAGGCGCAGGTGGTCAAAACGTAAATAAAACTGAATCGGCTGTTCGAATTACTCATTTGCCTACTGGTATTGTTGTTTCTTGTCAAGTTGAAAGATCGCAAATGAACAATAAAGAAACAGCTTTGAATATGTTAAAAGCAAAATTAATGCAACTTGAGCAAGAAAAAAGAAATAAAGAATTAGCTAATATTGTCGGAGAACAAAAAAATATTGAATGGGGTTCACAAATTCGTTCTTATGTTTTTTGTCCTTATACTTTAGTAAAAGATAACCGCACAAATTATGAAGAAGTTGATGTTAATTCTGTTATGGATGGAAACATCATTAATTTTATTTATGCCTATCTAGAAATGGAGGTTAAAAAATGCTAATTAAAAAAACTAAAAAAGAAATTTTACAAATCATTTATCACAACTTCTTAATTGTTTTAGGTTCGCTTATTTTAGCTTTTGGCACTGCTATGTTTTTAACAAAAAACACTATTGTTGCTGGAGGATTAAGCGGTATTGCTTTTATTTTTGAAGCTTATTTAGGCAATGAATTTTCAAATCTAGGCACTATAGTGGATATTGTGGTTTGGATTTTCAATGTTGGTTTTTGGCTTTTATCTTTATTTACACTTGGTAAAACTTTTGCTTTAAGAACTTTATTAGCAACTTTATTATTTCCAGCTTTTTTATCATTATTTACTCGTGTTGAAGTTTTTGATTCTTTAGCAAACACTATTTCTGGACTTGATATAAGCGATCCAACTAAGGATGTTGAAATTGGATACCTTTTATTGTGTGGTATATGTGGAGGTATTTCTGTCGGGTTAGGTATATCATTAACTTTTTTAGGAAAAGGATCGACTGGTGGAGTGGATGTTTTAGCCTTTTTAATTAATAAAATATTTGGATTAAAAGTTTCAATTTGTTCACTTTCAATTGACACTACAATTATTGGAATTGGTATTATTTCATTAACAATTTTAAATCCGACAATGATTTTAAATTGCTTGTGTGGAATTATATCTGCAATTATTACTTCTTTAGTTATTGAAGTTATGTTTTCTAGAAAACAAAATGCTTTCATTTTGCATATTATCAGCGATCATCATCAAGAAATTGCACAATACATAATGGAAAAGATGGAAAGAGGAGTAACTGTTATTCCTGTTAAAGGTGCATATACTAAAACTGATCGTATTATGTTAGAAACTGTTTTAAGTCGAAATGAATATATTGAAATTAAAGATGTAATTTCAAAAATTGACCCCCAAGCATTTTTAACTTTTACTGACACTAATGCGGTATATGGTGAAGGTTTTAGAGAAAATTTTGGTAATTCCATATTTAAGAAAAAAAGAAAAAATAATGGAGATTTGAATGGAAAATAGAAAATTTGAACTTGTTTCAAACTTTAAACCAACCGGAGATCAGCCTGAGGCTATTGATAAATTAGTAAAAGGAATTAAGCAAAATAAAAAATTCCAAGTTTTATTAGGGGCAACAGGTACTGGAAAAACTTTTACTATCGCTAATGTTATAAATAAAGTTAATAAACCTACGCTTGTCATTGTTCATAATAAAACTCTTGCTGGTCAACTTTATTCAGAATTTAAAAGTTTGTTTCCTAACAATCGTGTTGAATATTTTGTCAGTAATTTTGATTTTTATCAACCAGAAGCATATATTCCAAAAACTGATACTTATATTGATAAAAATGCAGTTATGAATGAAGAAATAGAAATGATGCGTACCAGTGCGATTAATTCTGTTTTAGAAAGAAGCGATACAATTATTGTCGCGTCAGTGGCATCTATATTTGGTTTAACTGATCCAGATGAATATAAACGTCTTGTCTTTGAAATAAGAGTAGGGGAAGAGATAAATCGAAAAGAATTTTTTAATAAATTAATTACTGCACAATATAAAAGAAATAATTTAGATTTAACTCCAGGTACTTTTCGTGTAAGAGGAGATATTATTGAAATTTTTCCTGCTTCTTATGAATCTAATTTTATTATTCGTATTGATACATTTGGAGATGAAATAGAAAAAATATATATGTGTGATAATTTGACAGGTGAAATTTTACACTCCTACCTTACTTATCCTATTTTTCCTGCCTATGATCATGCTTCAACTTTTGAAAGAATTAAAAAAGCGTGTGTTTCTATTCGTGAAGAACTTGTTGAGCGTTTACAATATTTTAAAGAACATGATAAGCCATTAGAATATGAAAGATTAGATATGCGCACCAACCATGACTTAGAATCTTTACAAGAATTTGGGATTTGTCCTGGTATTGAAAATTATGCTAGACATATCGATCAAAGAAAACCAGGAGAAAAACCTTATTGTTTATTTGATTATTTTCCTAGAGACTTTCTTTTAATAGTTGATGAATCTCATGCAACTTTTCCTCAAATACGAGGGATGTATAATGGCGATAGATCAAGAAAATTAACTCTTGTTGAATATGGCTTTCGTCTACCAAGCGCATTAGATAATCGTCCTTTAAATTTTCAAGAATTTGAAAGTGAATTAAATCAAGTTATTTGTACCAGTGCGACTCCAGGTGATTATGAATTAGATAAGGCTAATAATGAAGTAGTAGAACAAATTATTCGTCCTACTGGTTTATTAGATCCTAAAATATCTTTAAGAAAAACTACTGGTCAAATTGATGATATTTTAGAAAATATAAAAACTAGAATTGCTAAAAATCAAAGATGTATGATAGTGACTTTAACTGTTAAAATGGCAGAAGATTTAACAGATTTTTTAAAAGAAAAAGGCATTAAAGTTGTTTACTTACATCATGAAGTTAAAACATTACAAAGAAGTGAAATTATTTATCAATTAAGAAAAGGTAAATATGATGTTTTAGTTGGTGTTAATCTATTAAGAGAAGGTTTAGATATTCCAGAAGTTAGTTGTGTCATGATTTTAGACGCGGATAAAGAAGGATTTTTAAGAACAACAAGATCGCTTATTCAAGTGATAGGGCGCGCTGCTAGAAACGCTGAGGGTGAGGTAATTATGTATGCCGATACGATTACTAAATCTATGCAAGAAGCAATTAATGAAACTAATCGTCGTCGCTCTATTCAAGAAAAATATAATCTAGATAATGGAATTATTCCTAAAACAATTATTAAAGAAATATCATTACCATTAAAAATGATAGATGAAGTGGATGTTAAAAATAATAAAAAACTTAATTCTAAACAATCTATCGCACAACTTAAATTACAAATTAAAGATTTAGAAAAACAAATGCGTAAAGCGGCAAATGAATTTGATTTTGAAAGAGCAGCAGAAATAAGAGATATTATTATTGAATTAAAAACTGCGTTATAATTAAAATATGAAACAAGAAAGAATAGAAAAAATTGCTAAAAAATTAAAAATTAAATTAGATGATGAAAATCGCGCAATATTAAATTTAAAAATTAGTGATGATTCTAATTTTCTATCTCCTTATTATTATGATAAACCAATCATTAGTAATGATGTTGCTAGTTTTATTAATTTAAATAAAGCTATTTTATTATGGAAATATGGTTTAACAATTAATATTATCAGCGATGTTATTGATAAGGATGAAGAAGAAACTTATAAAAATGCCATAAAACATTATTATGAAACTGACTTAATTCATAATAAAAGAACTATGAAAAGAAATTATATACTCGCTTTAATTATGTTTATTATTGGTGTATTAGTGTTTTCTTTGATGTTTATTTTAGATCATTTTTTTGCTAATTCATTAGGATTATGGAAAGAAGTAATTGATGTAGTTGCTTGGGTTTTCATTTGGGAAAGTGTTGATATTGCTTTTATTGAAAAAATAGAAAATTCCAATCTAATTAAAATTTCTAATAATATTATTAATAGCAAGATAATATTTAGCAAAATGATTAATTGATTGATATTTTTTTTGTTTTTATATATTATATAAAGCGATATCCGAAAAAAGGAGATAAGATTTATGGATTGGTATGACTATTTATTCATGATAATGTCAGTGGTATTAATTGTCTTGTGTCTATTACAAGGTGGTAAGACTGAAGGTGCATCAGGTGCGATTACTGGTGGTGGATTGAATGTCTTTGTTAAAACTAAAGAACGTGGCTCTGAAAGAGTAGTATCTATATTAACTTATATAGGTGCGATTATTTTCTTTGTATTTGCTATTTTAATTCAAGTCTTAGGTGTTGCTTTAGAAGTTACATCTAGTACTTCTGTTTAATTTTATTAATAAATGTAATTAAAAAAATGAGAATCAAACGATTCTCATTTTTTATTTTTATTCTTCACTTTGATCTAATTTTTCATCATTTAAAGGTAATTCTTTTACCTTTTTTCTTCTTCTTGTTTTTGTTTTAACTTCTACGATGGTATTTTGACTGCTAATATCAACACCTTCAGCTTCAATTATTTCTGGTTTAGCAGGGCCTTCTTCTTTTCTCTTTTTTATTTCTTCAACTGCTAAAATTATGTCAAATATTCCTAATACCGTAATAGCGGTTCCAAGAATAATATAAATGACATTTATAGCTTCTGCTTCACGATAAATAATACAAGCAACACCTAATCCTATGCCAATTAAGGCAATTAACATATCTAAAATTATCCAGCCAATAGCTCTTTTATAATATATATGAACGATTGATTTAATTAAGTACGCTGCACCTGCAGTTAATAACATAGTAGCGACAAATATAGCTAAAATATTTTGAACAGATTGTTGACCAACATCCGTGCATAATACAACACCTATTGCAATAAATAGGGCACCAAAAACAATACTTAATGAGAAATTCTTTTTTGGATCTACAATTAAAGCAAATAATGTAATACCGCCATCAATAAATAAAAATATTGCAATAACTATTGATAATGCTTGAGTCATATTTTCACGGTCAATACCACCAAGAATACCAACCAATAATCCTAATAGTATTAATAATATTCCTTCAACTATTTTTACCCACGACCATCTTGCTAACAATGTTTTCATAAAGCCACCTCACTAGAAATAGTATAGTACAAAATATTAAGAATTTTTATGATAATTTTTAGAAAAAATTAAAATCATCAACTTCAATATCGATAATATCATTAATATTGATATATTCATTTCTAGAAAAAAAGACTTTTTTATACATGGCATCAATTTTATATAAAGTCTTATTAGCGGTGTAGATATATCCATCATAATAAAATTTAATATGCAAAATTTCATTGTTATAATTTTTAAGAATATAATTAATTTTATTTGCAACTTCATTTGATATTAACGGTTTATCTTTTTTATTTTTTATATAAATCATCTTATCAATAAATTGCTCCTGTTCACAAAGAGACTTATATGGCAAAAATTTTTTCATTCCTCGATCCATAATTATCTTTGATGACCTCCGATATAGTTATGTCTTTCTTTAATTGTTGAATGTTTTAATAAAGATGTCGCTCTTAGTATTGAATTTGAACCATATGTATTTTGGATTTTATCGATTGTTTTATTTAATTTTGTTAATTTAAATTCTTCATCATTATCTAAAAAAAGATCTAACTGAGTTACATCAGTATTATCTTTTAATTTTGAAAAACAAATAGATACTCTTCTAATCGTTAAATTTTTAATAATATATTTTTCATATATCTCTAAAAGTGCATTGTAAAGGATTTCATTATTGTCGGTGTTTTTTAATAAAGACATAGAATGCGCAAAACCACCAGTTTTGGAATAACCAATATATAATGAAACAACACCACAAGTTTTATTTTTATCTCTCATTCTTTTTGATAAATCATCGCATTCTTCTCTTATAATTAATTTTGCTTCATCATATGTATAATCATTAAATAATACTTGACCATTTGTTAATGAAGTCTCATTTGGAATGTATTTATTTTGAATATTTGTGTTATCTATCCCGTTAGCGTGATTATGTAATTCCTCACCAATTATTCCAAATTTTAATTTTAAAAAATCAAGGCTCGCTAACGCTAAATCTTTTACTGAATAAATTCCAAAATAATTAAGTTTTGCAGCAATTCTTTCTCCAATTCCCCAAATTTTAGTTAATGGAGAAATATTCCATAATTCATTTTTAATATTTTCTTTTTTTAAATAATAAATACAATCCTTATTACTTTTAGCGTAATTATCTAACGCGACTTTGGCTAAAAACATATTATCGCCTATTCCAATTGTAGTATCTAAACCAGTTTTATCTTTAATAGTGTCTTTAATTTTTTTAACTAGTTCATATGGTGTCATTTTATAATATTTTAAATATGGTGATAAATTTATAAATCCTTCATCAATGGAATAAATATGTATATCTTCTTTTGCAATAAAATCTAATATGATTGAAAACGCTTGAGCAGATAAATATAAATATCTTTCCATCCTCGGTGTAGCGTATATATAATTTTCACCTTTTGGTAAGTCTTTTAATCTTAATCTAGATGGGATGCCTTTATTTTTTAAATAAGGTGTAACAGATAAAATAATTGTATTACTACTCCTTGATACATCTGCCACAACAAGAGGTGTTTTATATGGATCAAAATTACGATCAATACATTCGACAAATGAGTAGAATGCCTTCATATCAATAACCGCGTATATAGATTTTTTCATGTGAAGCAATTATAAAATAAAAATATTTTATTTATAGTCTTGACATTAAATAATTTTAAACCATTTCTAACAATAGTATTTTTTTAGTAATAAAAAGATAAAAATCTTGTTTTAAATCATTAATTTAATTAAAATGATTAAGCACTGGGCCTGTAGCTCATCTGGGAGAGCGCATCGTTCGCAACGATGAGGTAGAGGGTTCGAGCCCCTTCAGGTCCACCAAAATTGCTAAAAATCTGTCTGATATTATTCTAAATATGTTAGAATGGTTCAGGCTTTTTTTATTTTATGTGACAAATAGAAATTTTATAAACCTCGTTAATTAACACCCATTTGAAATCAAATAAGAAAAAACGGTAATAAATTAATATTTTTATATCGTGGGTTTTAATCTCATATCACGGAAATTCGCGAAGTTTAGATAACTTATTTATTTTTTGATAAAAGTGCACTTATATACTTGAAAAAAGTGCACTTATATACTTGAAAAAAGTGCACTTATATACTTGAAAAAAGTGCATCATCATAGTAGAATCATATTGAAAGGTGATTAACTATGCCAATTAAACTTGAAAATTATAAAGAACGATTAATTGATAAAA
>CALVRV010000015.1 GCA_944358865.1 uncultured Bacilli bacterium
ACAACAACACTTCGTAACTGGGATAAGAAAGGACTTTTAAAGCCTGATGAACTTACAAAAGGGAAAGCTAGGCGATATAGAATTGAAACGTTACGAAATATAAACAGAAATATTATTTTTACTAAAGATGATTTAAAAACAATTGCTTATGCTCGAGTTTCTTCTCATGATCAAAAAGAAGATTTAAATCGACAAGTCCAATTATTGGAACTCTATTGTGCAAAACATGGCTATAAGTATGAAGTAATTCAAGATATTGGTTCTGGAATGAATTACTATAAAAAGGGATTAACAAAACTTATTGATTTAATTTTAGATAATCAGGTTCAAAGATTAATTTTAACTCATAAGGATAGGCTTTTACGTTTCGGTGCAGAATTAGTTTTCTCAATCTGCGAAGCAAAAAATGTTGAAGTCATTATTATAAATCAAGGTGATGAAACCCCTTCGTTTGAAGAAGAACTTGCTAAGGATGTTTTAGAAATCATTACAATTTTTTCTGCTCGATTATATGGAAGTCGTAGCAAGAAAAGCGAAAAGCTTATTAGTGATTTGGAGAAAGTAGTTGAAACAGATTTCACAGAAAATAAAAATTGAACCAAATAACATACAAAAAACATATCTTATTAAATGTTTTGGCTGTAAACGCTTTGCATATAATTGGGGTGTAGAGCAATATAACGAAAACATTAAGAAAGGTATATTTAAAGATGGTTATGATTTAAAAAAAGAATTCAATTCTTTAAAAAGGGATAAATTTTCTTTTGTTTTTGAAGTTACAAAATATGCTACTCAACAACCTTTTATTCATCTAAATAAAGCTATTAAAGACACTTTCAAAAAAGGAGCTAAGCCAATTGAACTTGCTTTTAAAAAGAAATCAAATAATGAAAGCTTCTATATTGGTGGAGATCAAATTAAAATTGTTAAAAAACCTAATTCAAACAAGCAGTATATAAAAATTCCCTTACTTGATAAACCTATAAAATTAACTGAAAAAATTAAATATGAAGGAAAAATTATATCCTGTACAATTTCTCATATCTATTCGATATATTTTGTTTCTTTTACTTTTGCAATTTCTAAAGAAGAGTTATTAAAAAAGAAAGCAAAACTTGCTGTTTTTAAAGAAAAAGCTCTTGGAATTGATTTAGGAGTCAAATCAGCTTTAACTCTTTCAATTCCATTTAGCATTCATTTACCTGAAGGCATAAAAAAAGAAAGCAGAAAGCTTATTAAATTATCTCGACAACTTGATAGAAAGATCCACCCAAGAACCAAAGGGGATCAAACTAAAAAGTCTAGAAATTATTTAAAAGCTTCTTATCGTTTAGCAAAAAAACATCTACGTATTTTAAATATGAAAACCGATTTTATTGAAAAAGTTTCTTCTATAATTGTTAAAAACTTTGATTTTATATGCATGGAAGATTTAAATGTTAAAGGAATGCTTAAAAATCATTATTTAGCAAGGGCCATCAGTGAAGTTTCTTTTTATAAACTTAAAGAAAAGATACATTCAAAATGTGATATGGTTGGAAAATATTTTCTTTTGGCGGATAGATTTTTTGCTAGTTCTAAAATTTGTTCAACATGTGGTAATTATAATTCTCAAATAAAATTAAGTGATAGAAAATTTATTTGTGATAACTGCGGCGTTACAATTGATCGTGATTTTAATGCTGCAATTAATTTATATAATTATTTAATTAAAAAAGTAGGTAGAGTTACTGCCGAATTTACGCTTGTGGACTTAACGGCTCTGATAAACGATTTCGATTTAAATCGTTTGTCAACCAGTAAGGTAGAAACAAGAAACCAACGTAATTTTTATATTAATTTATAATTATTTATAAGTTTGGTATAACGGTCACCAATTAATTGATAAGTTAAATTCGTATCACTCGGTGTATCTCCAATAAAATCTACTTCTACTTGGCTAAATATATCATCATAATCTAAATCATAAATATGAGGATTTAAATTATTTTTAATAGTAATTTTTGTAGGATAAACTAAAGAAGAAGTATTATTTTTAACTTCTAATTTGATCTTATTATTTATATTTGAAGTTTCATATATATAAGTGATACCTTCATTTAATGCGTGAATAACATTATATTTATCAACATAAGCAATATCACTATCACTAGATATAAATTCTAATAACGATTCATCAAAATATCTTAATGCATCATTGTTATTTGAATAGTCATTATATTAATATCAATATAAGAAGAATGTCCTACTAATAAAGTATCATCAGATAAAGAAAATGTATAATTAGTGGGTTTTTGTAAAGGTTTTGCGCTTATTTGTATAGTTTTTGAAATATTTTTATTATCGTCACTTGTAATAACAAATTCACCAGAAGCATCAGAAGAATAACTTTCAATATAAAAAGAATTGCCTTGTCTTACAACATTAAAATTTGTATCATCGCTAATCGTATAACTTATTGCTTTATTAGAAGCATTATTTGGTAATACTTCATAAGTAATTCTTTGTGTCGTGCCATAAATAATATCTATATGTTCAGTATTGTTTTCAATATTAATATCACTAACTGGTACATATTCTTCTTGATAAGAAACGTTATTATTAATTAAAAAAGCAAAAATATATCCAAAAAAATTACTCTGATTCGCGCTTAAATCACCTGGCAAAGCACTTTCAGCAATAATAAAAACATTTAACAAAATACTTAACGATAAAAATATGTATTTAAGAATATTTTGCTTCTTCATATGATAAAGTTTATCAAAGATAAAATAAAAATAAAATTACTAAATATTTAAGCATTCTAGCGTTTTATTATCTAATAAATCTTTAATTAAAATGTTTTTGTCATCAAAAATAATATATGTATGATTTATTTTTTCTTTTGGAAGAGAAATACTACCAGGATTTATATATGTAATATTAGATATATTTTTAAATCCATAGATATGATAATGACCATAAAAAATAATATTAATATTTTGATCAACAACATCTTCTTGATTAAATTTAAGATGCTGACCATGAATTAAAAGCACATTCATATCATTAAGTTTTAAAATTAATTTATCATGTAAATGAAAATCTAAGACCATTTCATCTACTTCTGCATCACAATTACCTTTAATTGCAATTATTTTATCTTTATATTGATTTAATAAAGATACAACTTTTTTTGGTTCATATCCTTTTGGTAAATCATTTCTAGGACCATGATATAAAATATCTCCTAGAATAATTAATTTATCAAAATTATCATTATTAAAAATGTTAATAACTTTTTCTAAATAATAATAACTACCATGTATATCACTGATAATAAGATATTTCATAAATTATTTTTCAATCCATTTCTTTAATAATTCATCACAATTATCAACATCATAACCACGAATAGAAAGACCAGATTTAAGATTGCTTGTTTTTAAAGATGATCTTAATTCTAATTCACCTAATCCAAAATCCCCTTCCTCATTTGTGCAGAAAGGTTTAACTATTTTTCCGCTCAAATTATATGTTTCTAAAAATGTTTTAATAATTCTTGGAAAAGTTCTATACCAAATAGGAAATCCTAAATAAATAACATCATAGGCATCTAAATTTTCAATTACTTTAACAAATGGTGGGCGAATATTATTTTCATATTCTTCTTTTGCTCTTTGATTACATTCCTCATAAATATATGGATATGGTTCAACAGGTTCAATTTTTAAAAGTGTCCCGCCTGTATAAGAAGCAATCTTTTTTGCTACTTTTTGAGTATTTCCTTCTTCAATATAACATATTGAATCATGCATTAAATTACCACCTTCTCTAGAAAAATAAGCAATTAAAATATTCGACATAAAAATACCTCCATAGGAACATTAAATATTTTAGCAATATATTTAATATTTTTAAATTATATATTTAATTTAAAGTTGCAATTTTAAAATTTAGTTTTATTTCATGTTTTTAATATACCACTATGAATTAAAATAGATGTTATTAGAGATTTTGATTTATTATCATTCACAAAAGTCAAAAAAAATTAAAGTTTTGGGAATGAAGTAAAATATAACAATTAAAAATGATGTAAGACATTGCCCTACATCATTTTAATTAATGTTATTTATAATGTTTTTTATTCTTGATTAGAATATATTGACCAAGTTCCTTCAACTTTATTTCCGTCGCTTGTCCAGGCTTGCTCACTATCTAAAATAGTGTATAAATTATTTTCTTCACGTAAAGCCAAGTCAATATCTATTGTTTGAGCGCCCCAATCTTCACTGCCATCGCCACTTCGTCTTGAGAAAATACATGAATCGTATTTTTCTAAATCAATATCGATATACCAATAATTATATCCAATTGGATTGCCCTCGCTATCAACACCAGTTTGAACAAATTCAATCGCGTTCATTTTTTCACCTGGCCATTCTAGTTTATAACCGCTATCACCCCAAAGATAAATATAGGTAGATGCTCCAAATTGATTCCACCAAGAAGCATCTTGGAAATAAATTCTTGTTAAATCTCCAACTGGTGGATCAGGTGGAACATCACTTCCTCCGATATCACTATAATTACCTGTATAAGAATAAAAAGCGTATAAGATTTCACCATCGATATCATTTGAAAGTTCGTCAATTACTTTAGGTGTTCCTTCCCCATCATATATAATCCATGAAGTAAATTCGACATCTTTACTAGTGGAAGTTATAACATCTTTACCTGGCAAAGCTTCACCAGAGATACCTTCGTATAAGACATAATTTTCTAAAAATAATTCATCATTATTTTGACCTTTTTGGCCATTATATAAACCATTTTGTCCTAAAACAAGATTAACACTTATATTATCAACTGCATCAACGTGATTGATATTATTATTACAAGCACTGATGAAAGGAATAGTTAATCCTAATATTGAAACAAATAATATTTTACTTTTCATTATTAACTAACCTCCCTTATTTTTGAACAACAATTACTCCATATGGAGTAAGAGTTCCTGTTGATGAAGCGCTATTTAATGCATATACAGTGCCGTTTGTTACATCAATATTTGCCGTTAAATTATTTTTACCAACATTGATATAAACATCAAACGTTCCATTTGAAGAATTAACTACAAAATAATAAACATCTTGGCAATCATTAAAATCATAGCCCTGATATTGAGCGTTTTTACCATATAATGATTTAATTTGTGTTAATTGTTTAACAAAATCTAGCATGTCATTATCGCTAGTGCTTTGTTGTTGTTCCTCAAAGGATTTAATTGTTTCATTATATGTATCCCAAGTTACTTCATACCCATTAAAAGCGTAATCAGTAGTAATACTTTCATCACCCCATTTAAATGGTTGACGATACCATAAATCTAAATTATTTTCATTTTCATATAAGGCGATGTGTTGATCGGTATTAGAAGACATACCTAATTCATCACCATAATAAATCCATGAAATACCTGGGGTTAGTAAAGTTGATGCCATACCAACTTTCGCGCGATTAATTTCATCTCTTTTACCAGTAATTTTATCTGTATCACCAGACATATGATTAATTAATCTTTGTACGTCATGATTAGAAGTAAAAGCAGAGTTAATAAAATCGCTACGATTTCCACCAGGGACACTGACACCAGTATCACCTAAAGTGTAAGTGCTATTACTTTTAAATGTATCATATGTTTCACTTTGATGAATTTTAGAAGAAGTATTTGTCTGGTGGCCAACATTATCATATAACCATTCACGATTATGATAATATAAACCAAAATCAAATTGAGAATCTAAAGCTTGATAATATGGTGCAATTCTTGTACCCCAACCATCAAAGTTTTCACCAACTAAGAAACAATTTGGATAAATAGCTTTTAAACGATTAGCGAATTCTTTCCAAAAATTAACATTTTTAGTTAAATCACTAGAATAATCAAAGTCTTTAGTAACAGTTTCCATCATTTCAGTATCATAATAAGTTCTTTCTCCAGTGTCACTAATGACAATATCATTTCCAGTATCTTCAACTTCATCTTTCATATAGATGTGTTTAACCGCATCTAATCTAAAACCATCTAAACCAAATCCAAGCCAATATAGAGCCATATTAATAACTAAATCTCTAGTAGCTTGACAATCATAATTAAGTTCAGCCATACCAGAACCAAATTTTCCATAATAGTAATAATTTGATTCACCATCTTTATACCAATCTGGATGGTCTTCAACATTAACATCAACATATCGACCATCTTGATATAATTTAACTTTGTCACCTTTAAATTTCCAATGGTACATGTCGCGATAATTAATTTCTTCACCAAATTCATTATGTCCAACTTCTCCAGCTTGAGATTTCATAAACCAAACATTATTTTTACTTGTATGGTTTAAAACTAAATCCATTAAGACTTTCATTCCTTTTTGATGCGCTTTATAAATTAATTCACGATAATCACTTATTGTGCCAAATTTAGGATCGATTTGATAAAAATCTGTTACATCATAACCATGATAAGATTCACAAGCTTGAACAGGTGTTAACCATAAAACATCGACACCTAAATCATCTAAATAATCAAGAGAATCAATAACACCACGAATATCACCTAATCCATCACCATTACTATCTCTAAATGAGGCAACAAATATTTGATATCCAACACCTAATGAAGAAAAATCACTAGAAGTAGGAGAATTATTAAATATTGAAGATGAGGAATCAACATTTGTTTGACTACGATATTGACCTGTTGTATCTGTCACAATAGGATTAACATCTACTTCATTAGAATAAGTAAAAGTATAATTTTTAACATTTCCTTGGACACAATATATATGTAAGTAGCCTTTCTTAGCTAATTCTTGGTCAATATTTTGAATGTATGTATTACTACCACCATCACTAGTCCAGTGTGTACCTCCGCTCATAGAATTTTGATCAATAATTAAAAATCCTAGTCGAGTCATATTTTCAAAACTGACAGGGTTTCCACTTCTTCCACCGACAAGATTTTCAGCATTTAAATCTATATCCATAATACGTCCACTTTGATCAATATCAGCACCGCTATTACCAATATTGGTCATCCAAGAAGTAGACATTTCATAAAATGTATCTTGAACTTGCTTATTACTAGCGCCCCACAAAGTACCTTCACTATCAGTCGGAGCGTTTTGCCAAATCCAAAAAGCATAATTATCGTAATTACCATCTTCGCGATAATAATGGAAATATATGTGGCCTTCTTTAGACCATGTACCAACCCATTCATCATAATTTTCTACATTTGTTGTTGATGGATTATGACTTGTTGTTGTAGTTGTAGAAGGATTTGGAGTAGTTGTGCTAGTAACAGGATTATCATTATCACAACTTGTAATTGTTAAACATAAAGTTAAAGCGATAATAGATATATTTTTTTTATTAATCATAAATCTAATTATCTCCTTATTCGACATAATCCCATATGCCATATAGTGTTAATACAGGAGGATATAAATTTTCTGGCACGGTATCAACACTAAAATCCCATAAATCTTCACTAGACGCTACTAGGGGTTTTGTTGACCAGCCAACAAAAGTATTAAAAGCAGGGTCATTAGATTCTGGCTCTTCTGGCACATCAGTAATTAATTCATGAGTTCTACCATGACCAGTATAATATGTTTGACCAGCAATGCTTTCATAAATACTGAGATAATAATAAATAGTAATATCTTGAATAATTGCAGGTCTAGATGTTGTTGTAGTAGTTAAAATAGGATCTTCACTAGTAGTGGTTGTTGATGACGTTGTACTTTCTTGACACGCACCTAAAACAAGAACCATAGGAAGCAAAGCTAATACAAATTTATATTTATTTTTCATTATTTTATCCTCCAATCGCGTATACGACAAATTGTCTTGCACCTAGTGAAATTGTCTTGTTTCCTAAACTAATACCTTCACTAGTTAAACCATTAGGAGACGCACTATTATAAATAAGTGTGCCTTGTCCTGCTTGATCCCAACTTAATGTTGAATCAAGTCTTCCAGCAAAGAATAAATAATATTTTGTGCCAGTATGATTATTTCCAGTTGCAAAATATAGACCTAACATTGTCGCACCTGGATTATTATCAGTAGCAAATTCATGGTTATCCCAGTTTGAGAAACTATTAAATGGTGATCCAGGATCAGAATCATAACTTAATCTTGCATCGCTAAAGGTTTTACGAATCTTAAACATCTCAACAAAGCCTTTGTAAACATCATAAACATTGACATCTTGGCCTTGATATTCGATTGATATTTTACGGTCATATTTAAAGGAGTTAGTTTCATCACTATTACGATATGAATTATGAGTAATAATTTTACCATACATTCTAGCTTCATTAGTGGAAACTTCAACTTCTGGATCTTCACTATAAGAAGGATAATCTGGATAAGGACGTACTTCATAAGATTCATTTTCTGGATTAACTTCTTTACTTCTAAATAATTCTTCTCCGCCTTGTATAAATGTTATACCTTGTGAAAACGCTACTGCAGCATGAGAAGCTAAAGATGCTTTAGCCACATCTAAAGGATTTGGTTCAACACTAGCAGGAGGATTTGAAGTTGTTTCAGAAGTATGTTCTGCAAGAGTGTAATTTAATTGATCAAATAAAGTGTAATTATCATGACAAGAAACATAATTAACTGTTTGATATGGATTTGCACCACCAGCATATGGATTAGTTCCTCTTAACATAGCGGCAACATTACCAGCATTCGTGCCATCAAAACCTTGAGCAACAAATCCCCAACCTGGATATGGATTATTTGTTCCATAGCCTTGGTCATTACCACCTCTAACAGCGTTTCTTCCTCCATCATTAAAGCCACCTAAATGACCAGGTGAATCACTAGAAGCATATAAATCGGTGTATACAACACTGCTATCAGTGCCTTTTGTGCCTTCTTCACCACCATAACCACCTGATGTCCAACCTTCACCATAAACGACAAAGTCTGGATCAATTTCATGTAATGCATCTTTTACTTTACGCATTGTTCCAGTATCAATAAGACCCATAAGGTCAAATCTAAATCCTTTGATTTTATATTCGCTGGCCCACCAAGTAACACTGTCAACAATAAATTTAGACATCATTGTTGCTTCAGTTTTAACTTCATTACCACATCCAGCGCCATTTTTATAATAACCATCATCAGTCATTCTAAAATAATAATTAGGCATTATTTTTTGGAAATTAGATGATGTGGCAGAGCTAACATGATTATAAACAACATCCATAATAACTCTTGTATGGTTGTCGTTATTTGCAAAAGCTTGCACTAATTGTTTAAATTCTTTCACGCGGACTGCACCATCAAATGGATCACTAGAATAGCCACCCTCTACTACGTTGTAGTTTAATGGGTTGTAGCCCCAGTTAAAAGACATATCAACTTCGTTATTTGATTGATCAAAAACAGGAAGAATTTGTACAGCGTTAACACCTAATTCTTCAATATGATCAAATCCAGTTGTTACTGTAATATTATCTTTTGTATATGTTGTTCCTTCTTCAATAAAGGCTTGATAAGTACCAGGAGTAGATTCACCATTCCAAGTATCATCCATTGTTAAATCACGAATATGAATTTCATATACTGCTAAATCAGTTGGCTTTGCTAAATCAAAAACTGGATCACCATCCCAAACAAGTGGAATATCATCCCAACCTTCTGGATCGGTAGTGTCAAAATCTAAAACCATACCTCTTTCACCATTGACACCAGCAGCCTTAACATATGGATCAACAACTTCGTTTTGGCCTGAACTATTATAAACATAATAGTTATAATATCTTCCGTTTAAATCACCATCAACTTCACAAGACCAAACACCGCCTTCCATATAATTCATACGATAAATAGTGTAAGCATCGTTGATATTACTAGGATTCTCATCTAAATAACCAGGAGTGCCTGTATAAAAAAGACGAAGTTCAACACGCGCGGCCATTGGAGCCCACAATCTAAATGTAGTTTTTTCTTTAGTATAGATAGGACCTAATTGACCATCATATGTATAAAATTTTTCAAAACGATCTGTACCATATAATAAGTCAAAATCAGCAGGTCGAGTTTTTGGACGATCTTTATAATTTGTAAAAGTAATTTCAATTTGATAAACAACTGAAGGTGGCATGTGATATTCAAAATGAATATCGATTTCATTTGTCTTCTCTAAAACATCACCACTTGCAATCATATAATCATCATATTTGCTAGTTTGTTCAGTTAAACCTAAATTGTAATATCCAGGTGTTAAAGCATGAACACGATAAGAAGAAATAGGACCAGTACCTTCGACATGAATGGTTTTCCAATCTGTGAATTTAGCATAAGTAATTTTGTCACCTAATGTTTCTTCTTGAGTAGCGAATATATCAATATTTGCACCGTTACCATCAATAGCCCAAATGTCTAGATGGCCGTTTTCATCTGGTGTAAATTTACTATAATCAATAACTGTATCTGTTGATTGACCCGCCCAAGTATTTTGTACTTTGATAATAAAATAAAATATTTCATGAGGTGGATAATCTTCTTTTGGATTTAATGTAATATACATGCCAAAATCATCAACACCGTCAGCTTCTAATTCAACACCATCGGCACCACCAGCCCAAACATAAAATCTTAAATTATCGTAATTTGTTGGTGGATCCATTTGATAGCGAATAGTTAAAGTATCAGGTATAACAATAGGATCATCGCTAGCGTTTTTAACACCAATATATTCACCTCTTGGGTCATCGCTAAATTGAGTCATGACCTCTTTTTCTTCTTCACTAAGACGAATCGGATTCGTGTTAGCGCACACTCCAATTGTTAAGGCTAAAAAACCTAACATCGTTACATGACGAATTTTCATTAATATCCCTCCTTTTAATTAAATTTCGCCTTCACAATATAAATAGTAGATAATTGCCCCTGGCCAAAAAAAGATAATAAGTAAAACAAATATAGCGACATTTAAGTCTCTTTTTTGTTTGCCATTAACAGTGTTATTTGGCATAGTGGAATTATTAGTTTGTATATAATAAGGATTGTTATTACCACAATAAGGACAACGCTCGTTATTTTCATTTAAAGAAGCACCACAATGTAGACACTCATTTGCGACAAGATAATCGCTAATCGTATTATTTTGACTATCTTTTTCTTTTAATAATTCGACATCATCATGGCTTGCTCTAATATCAAGAATATTAAAGTTATCAAGCATAAAACCATAAGCATACAAAATAGTATTTAATTTTTCTTTAAAATAATCTTGGATTTGCAATAAATTTGTTTTAAATTGACGATATGTTAAATTATTTTTAATAACATAATCACTTAAAAATGGTTTTAATATTTCATTAATTTGACGATTAATAAATATTTTTAATGAATTAATATAAACTACATTATTTGATAAAAATCTATCTAATAAAGAATTGAAAAAGTTATTAAAATCATTGAGTTTAATAATTAAAGATCCTCGGATTTTTAAATGCAATACAACATCTTGATATACAGCATCATTAAGTGTGATATTTTCATGACTTCCAAAAGTAGAATTGATTATCATGTTATTTTTATTAATAAAATAAATATCATAAGGCAATACATCTTTACTATTTTGATATGTTGATAAAGATTCGATTAATTTATTATCTAGAATGTATTGTCCTTCACTCAATATTTTAATTACAGCATTATAATCTCTAATTAAAGCAATTTGATTGCTTTTAACAATTAATTTGCTTCCATAAGAATATTTGATTGGATTGATATGACATAATAAAATTCCATTGTCATTAAAATTATATGAAATCGTAATTTTTGCCATGTTGAATAGCCCTTTCTATTGAATATTGTTCTTTCTTTGCTCTTTTTTAATTATTAATATAATTATAGCAGAAATTATTATACTTAATCCAATAATACATGATAACACAATTACAACAACAAAACTACCTAAATTATCATCAATCGTGACATATGGGGAATTGTTAATCTCACTTCTTCCGATAAAATTTTCATAAGTAGATGTGCCATATTTTCCAATAATGTAATCATATCTTTCCATCGCTAGAGAAATATCATCACTTCCCCCTGATGAAGCATTAACTAATTTTGTCTTTTCTTCTTCGGAAAGTGTATTGTATAAATCTTTTAAAGCATTCCATTCATCAATGCTTGGAGGAGTATTTCCAGTCGCATCACAATGTAAATTATTTAAAAAGTCGTAAGCAAAATCACTCGCTAAATATTGTTCTTCAATAGGTGGTTCATCTGGGTCTGGATCAGGATCTGGTTCAACAACTTCTTCAATAAATTTATATAATTGAATAGCTTGTTGGTTTTGATATGTAGCGCTTTTATAATATCTAAAACCAGGCCAGCTTGAATTAAATCTTAAATAAGTAGAATTGCTTTCAATATATGTTGAATTGTCTTGATAATAAATATCATTTTTAATGCTAGGAACGCTGTTAGATTGGCTTAACCCATTGCTGTCTGCATTTTCATTATAAATATATGTTTCATCATTATATGAAATATCATAACCGCTAGTGTTTGAACCAGAAATATTAACCGCGTAATTTGTTGCATTTGTGTCACTTATTACACCATTATCTATACTAATTTCAACATAATTATTTGCAGCATTAATTTTTTCTAATCCAGGATTTAATACATAACCAAGAGTATTAGATGATTCATAAACAATAAGATATGTCCCATTATAATCATTTAAAGAAGATGTCACTTTTTCAAATGTACCACTTAAAGATGTAGAATTAACTACCTCAACATCAATCGTATCACTAATATTAGGATATAAAACTGAAGTCGCTGTAATTTGAGTTTTACCTTCTCTTAAACCTAAAACTAAACCACTACTAGAAACACTTGCAATACTTTCATCTAAACTAGAATAAGTAACGTTATTAGAAGCCTCGCTTGGTGTAGCAATAACACTTAATTGTTTTTGTTCATTTACTTTTAATTGTAAAGAAGAAGGACTTATTTCAATACTTTCTAATGTGATAGGTTCACTAACAGTGACAAGACAATTAGCTTCTAATAAATCACTTCCATAATAAGCATAAGCATTAATTGTTGCGCTTCCCTTTTCTAAAGCAGTTAATAAACCGTTGCTATCAACACTTACAATACTAGAATTACTGCTAGAATAGTTAATTTCAACAGTTTTATCAACACTGACATAAGCATTTAAATTATAAGTTTCACCAACTTGTAAATCTAATGTTGTCGGCATAATAATAGCGTTTTGATTGCCCCAAATTAAATTTGCATATTCAGGATGGTCAACAAAAGGATTACGATTGCCTTGGTTATCATTAACAGCGTTATTACGATAAATATCTCTATTGGCCACACCAAAAGTATTATGCCAAGATAAACAAGTCTCAACACTATCAAAAATGTCAGTTATTTCATAACCATAATAAACACAACAATACATTGCCGCTCTTGCTACTTCACCTTTAGCTTCATCACAAGGTTCAAAATAAGAACTTGTTGTATAACAATCCCATAAATCACCATATGTTTGAACTTGATTAGAAGAATTATGAGCTACTTCAGCAAATTTTTTATTGCCTCTAATGTTATTAATTTCACCTTCACAAGCAAAAATATTATGATTGTCAGTATCAGAATTAGGGAATCTAGTTTGTGTAAATATATGTTCTCTATTCCATGTTGTAGGAGAATAGGAACCACCAACATGAGCAGATTTATCAAATTCTTGACGAGTATATAAACATATTACTTTATTATTGCTACCTTCAGCCTCATCTGCATCTTCATATCTATCCCAATCATATGATTTAGATCTAGGATTATTAAAAGACGCTAGTTCATCTAATAAAGCATCCCCTACTAGACCTTCACATCTAGCGTAATAGTTGCTTGGATAATCACCAACTTGAGCGCCAGAAAAAGCATCAACATGACCAATATTATCAAAATTAATATTTGGTGATATTAAAAGTGAAACCGCTAGTAAGGAAATAATGCTCATAGCAAATGTTTTAATTAAATTTATTTTTTTCATTTTATAAATCTACTTTCTATCAATAATTAGTGTATCACATATTTAAAAAATATGTACTTAAAAAAGTACAATAATAACAAACAAAATTAATATTAATGTGTAGGTAAAAAATTACCATACTAGTAAAAATAAAAATTTTTTATCACCCTGACAAATAATATTAGAATAATAAAATCAATATAATTTTACCAATTAAGGGAAAATATAATCAATTATTAGACAACCATTTATAAATTATTAATAGATACTAGAATAATTTAAATATTTTAGTTTGTAATAGGGTATCATTTTTATTTTGCAATTTTTTCTTTGTTCTATAATATTTGTCGATACTAATTCCAAGTAATTGCGCAGCTTGTTTGTTAGTTAAATCTTTATTTTTAACTTTCTCTAACAAATCATAAAACGCTAAAATGTCGACATATTTTTCTTTTCTTCCTTGATAATGACCTTCGTTTTTTGCAATACATATGCCTTCTTTTTGTTTGTCTTTAAGATTTTTATATTGCATTTTATACAAATAGCGAAGCGTTTTAAAAGTAATTGAATTATTTATCTTATTACCATCAAGATAGACTTGATTATTAGATGCAATATTTTGAAGAATTATTTTAATTACACCAAAGACATTTGCTTTTCCTTTAACTTCATCTATATTTACTGTCTTAGGTTTATCATAATTAATTAAATAAAATTTATCTCCAGAATATCTTTCTTTGCTTTTAATTAAAAATTCTATCGGATCCATAAAAGTCATATTTACTTTTTGAAGTAATTCATAATAATCTTCTCTATTTTTTAAAGGCACTCTTTCTGAAATAAATACGGGTACAATATTTTTTCTAATATAAACTTCTTTTTTTAAATCTAAATTAAGACCTGGAATACCTTGAAATAAATCACTATCTAATAAATCAATAACTTCATAATTTGGATAAAAACGATATTCAAAAGTTTCATCTTCATTTAAAAAATATTCAATAACACAAATTCTATATTCAATATTAAGTTTGTCTTTTAAACAAATTATTCCTTTAGTTAAACTATGTTTCATTTACTGTTGCCTACCAATTTATCATAAGAATATTTAAGTATTTTCATAAATCTTTCTTTTATCATCACCTTATAAAACTGTTTATAAATATTAGAAATATCAAGCGAATCAATTAGTTGATTTATCTTATTAAGATCAACTTTTGGATATATTTTAATTAACGCATCATTACATTCTTTATATTTTAAAGAAGATATGACTTCAAAATATGATGATTTTTTATTATCAAGCTTTATTTGTGAAGTTGGAAATGAATAAATTCTTTTATTAATTTCATCTTCACTACTTAAAATAAATTTAATTTCATCTTCGTTTGTTAATTGTGGAAATAAAGATGAACCATTATCAAATACTGGAGCAAGCTTATATTTATTATCTTTTTTTAAAAATCCCCAGTTTGCACCATGACGATCGAAATTTCCAAGCAAGGCATCTATTATATATATCTCAAAAAATATTGAAATTGTTTCATTTACATTAGTTATTTTTTTATTTTTTTCTAAAAGGGAAATAATATCTTCATATGAGTATTGATATTTTTCTTTATCGGTTTCAATTGTGGATTCTCCAACATCATTAAAAGGAACAAATTCATATCCATTGACGGCAAAATCTTTACAAGCCACTACAAATTCCCCATTATATATTCCAAGATAGGTTTTATGAGCGTTAATTCCTAATAGTTCAAAAATATGGCTACCTAAAAATTCACAAATATGATTATTTCTTTTTCCAAATTTTGTGTTTTTTTGGAATTTGAGCATGTATGGCTCGCCATTAATTAAAATTCCTAGTTTTCTTTCTGAGCCACCATATCGAATATTACTTAGTTTACAATTAGAGAAATCATAATACATGCTAATAATTATAAATGACAATATAGATATTTGCAATAGGGTATCATTTTATTTTTGCAATACTTATAAAAATATTGTTTGAAATTATATTATTTATACCATTTAATAGGTGTAAGATTGTTTTTGATTAAATATTCATTACACAATTTAAAGTGATTGTTATTAAACCATCCTCCTCTATTCGCACTTAAAGGAGATGGGTGATTAGCTTTTAAAATTAAAAAATTAGGATTAGTCAAATATTTAGATAAACTTTTTGCATATCCTCCCCATAATAAAAAGACAATAGGCTTATTAAGAGTGTTTATAAAAGATAAGATGTCTTTAAAAAATAATTCATATTCTTTAATGTTATGAGATAATGGTTTTCCTTTTTCTACTGATAATATGGAATTTAATAATAAAACACCTTGCTTAGCTAAATAAGTTAAATCTCCATCTTGTTTTGACATATCGACATGATATTCATTTTCAATTTCTTTATATATATTCTTTAAAGAAGGAGGTAAGGCCACTCCATGATTAACAGCAAAACAAAGTCCCATTGCTTGATGTGGTTCATGATATGGATCTTGGCCGATAATGACAACTTTTAATTTATCAATTGGACAATATTTAAAAGCATTAAACATTTCTTTTCTTGGTGGATAAATTATTTTATTTTTATATTCTTCATCTAAAAATAGTTTTAATGTCTTCGCATATTCTTGCAATTTAATCTTTTCAAATAATTCATTCCAATTCATATTAACATTATCGTAAAGTTAAAGATAATAAACAATATGTTTAATTAACAAATTAAATTAATTATAATTTATCCTATGGAGAAAAAAGTATTAATTGTATTTAATCATCCAGCCCCTTATAAAGTTAATTTGTTTAATGAATTAAATAAATATATACCTATTGAGGTTGTATTTGAAAGGTCAAGAGCTAAAAATAGACATTTGAAATTTTATATGGATAATAAATTTAATTTTCCATATTCATTTATCAATAAAGGCAATTTTAATAATGAAAATTCATTTAATTTCCAAATAAAAAACATTATTAAAAATAACAAATATGACTTAATCATCATGAATGGGTATTCCACAATTAGTGAATTAATTGCGATTAATTATATGAATAAACATCATATACCATGGACATTATTTATTAATGGCGGATTGATTAAAAATGATCATATAATCAAAAAACATATTAAAACTAATATTATTTCAAGTGCGAAAAACTATATTTCTCCATGTCTAGAAGCTGACAAATATTTAAATTATTATGGTGCGACAAAAAATATTTATCACTATCCTAATTCGACTATATTTGAAAAAGATGTATTAAATAAGCCATTAAACGAAAAAGAAAAACAACAATTAAAAATTAAACTTGGATTAGATTTAAAAAAGACTTTTATTGCTCCATGCCAATTCATAAAAAGAAAAAATAATGTATTTTTGCTAAATATTTTTAAAGATTTGCCACAATTTAACCTTTTATTAATTGGAAGCGGAAAACAATTACATAAATATCAACGCATTATTTTAAAAAACAAAATGAATAACGTTAAGATAATACCTTATTTAAGTAAAGATGAATTAGATGCATATTATATGGCTGGTGATGCTTTAATTAATTTATCTAAAGAAGATATTTATTGTCATACAGTAAATGAAGCAATGGCCAAAGGATTACCTGTTATTGCTAGTAAAAATATCGTCGCGGCATTACATCTTATTAAAAATGGGGAAAATGGATATTTAGTTAATAAAAATGATAAAAAAGACATTGTTAATGCTTTAGAAAATGTTAATAATAATATGGCTTATAATTGTCTTATAAGCGCAAAAGAAAACACTATTGAAAAAAGTGCCTTAAGAATTAGTGAGATTATTAAAAAATTGTTATGAAGAAAATTATTTATTTAACGACTGCGATGGATAATGATGACTACGCTGAATATATTAAGCATTGGTCAATTAAGCCTAACCCATCTAATCAAAACTTTCATAATAAGATGATTAGATCTTTAGCGTTAACTTACCATGTTGATGTTATTAGTGTTAGACCTTATTCTAGAAAATTATGTGATTTAAAAAAACTACCTAAGCAAGAAAAAATTACAAATAATATTACTTGGCATTATTTAGCAATTAATAAAAATCCATTTATTAAACTTGTCTCTACAAAAAATAAAGCCATAAATATAATTAACAAATTAATTAATAAATCTAATAATGATGAATATTATTTATTTACTGACACGATTAATCTTGGAATAGTTCACATTTTAAAACATATTATAAAAACATTTAAAAATATAATATATATTGGTGTTGTCAGTGACTCCCCTTCTAATATTTCTAATACATCTAGATCTTATACGAAATATATATTAAATAATACATCTTCATTAGATGGATATATTGCTTTAACTAGAGAATTAAATGACTTATATAATCAAAATAAAAAGCCTTATTTAATCAATGAAGGTGTTGTAGAAATTAATGAAAATATTAAAAAAGATTATTTACCGATTAAATATTTCTTTTTTGCTGGCGCATTATTACCTCGTTATGGCATTTATGAATTAATTGAAGCTTTTAAAAAAATATTAAAAAAATATCCAAACTATTATTTGTTAATATGTGGTCATCATGGTGATGAAAATTATTTAAATGAACAAATAAAAGACTTTGACAATATTCGTTATTTAAAAACTATACCATATCTAGATGTCTTATATTACGAAAATGGTGCGATTGCAAATATTAATCCTCGTCCATTTAGTGAGGATTTAGATCGTTTTTCTATTCCTAGCAAAACATTAGAATACGCTTGTAGCGATGCTTTAACTATCTCAGTTAAAAATTCAAAATTAATCAAATATTTTCCTCAAGAAATATTGTGGACAAAATCCGCTAAAGTAGACGATTTATATGAAGCAATTGAAAAAGTTATAACTAATGAAGAATCATTAAATAAAGAATTAGCTAAAAAAGCAAAACAAATAGCCCTAGATAATTTTAGTAAAGAAAGTGTAAATAAAAAAATAAGTAATTTTTTGGAGATATTAACAAATGAACATAAGGATAAATGTCATAATTAATCTTATCCGCACGATATCTTTAACTATTTTATCTTTTATTACTTTTCCTTATGTTTGTCGTGTCTTAGGTGATGATGTTTTTGGTGCATATACTTGGGCAAATAGCTTTGTTTATTATTTTTTAATATTAGCAAAAATAGGTATTCCAAATTTAGCCATTAGAGAATGTGTTAAAGTAAGAGATAATAAAGAATTATTATCAAATAAAGTTCAAGCATTTTTTATTTTACAAGGTTTAGCCACTTGTTTATCTTTTGGCTTTATGTGTGTGTTTATTTTTAGTGTTCCACAATTATTTGAAGTTAAAGAAATTATATTTTTATTGGCTATTAATTTTATAAGTGGTGCATTTTCTTTTGAATGGGTATTCATTGCTTTAGAAAAACAAGCATATATGTCAATTCGTTCAATCATTATTTTAGCAATAAGTGCGATATTAATTGTCTGTTTAGTTAAAAATAGAGATAATGTACATATTTACGCTTTGATTACTGCAGGTATGACGGCAATTATTTCTATTGCTAATATGATTTATTTAAAAGAAAAAATATCATTTATTAAAACTATGCCCTACCATTTTAAACAATATTTTAAACCTTTGTTAATATTGTTTTCTGTATCAATGACATTAGCTTTATATAATTCTAGCGATACATTTGCATTAGGATTTATTGAAGATAGTAAGCAAGTAGATAACACTGCATCATATCCTGCCGTCGGAGCGTATTCGGTTGGAATTAAAGGAATTGATATAATTATCGCTATTATATCGAATTTATCGACTGTTTTTATTCCAAGATCAACTTATTTATATTCTTTAGAAGACAAATCATATTTTAATAGATTAACTAAATATTCTATTAACATTGCATTATTTATTGTTTTACCGGCAATTGTGACTATGTCTTGTTTAAGCAAAGAGATATGTAGTCTTATATCTGGTCAAGAGGGATATGAAAATGCATATATTGTTTTAATTTCTCTTGCTTTTATGATGCTAACATATTCTATTGGCGAAATAATATATGGACAAATATTATTACCAATGAAAAAAGAAAAATATTATTTAATAACTTTATTAATTGGATTAGTTCTTAATATTTCTCTAGCTTCACTATTTGGATTATATGTTTTTAAAGATACACCAGAAATTGGTGTTGCTTTATCAACGATGATTGTTGATGCTTTAGTATTAATAACTTTAGTTATAATGACATATAAATGGGTCAAACATGCTTTATTTAATAAAAATGTTATAAAGTTATTATTTAGCAATATAATAATTGCAATAATTACTGTATTAGTAGTAAATATATTCCCAATAAATAATCTTTATATAAATTCATTAGGACAAACAAATGCATATTTATTAACACTTATACTTGTCGTTTTAATAGATGCGATTATTTATTTAGTAACATTATATATTTTAAAAGAAGATTTAATAATGTCGTTTTTTAAAAAGAAAAACAAAACTGCCTGATTTGCAATAATTATTAATTATTTTACGTATATTATAATATTTAATTATTATTTTATTTTATAAAAAGAGCTCTTCAAGAGCTCTAAAGGTAAAATCATTTTTAATAAGTTTTTGCTTTAGATTTAAATAGTAATTTTTATGTACTCTAAGTGATTAAAAATGAGGTGAAAAGAAAATCAATAATGCTTAATTTAATACTTATGATAAGATATCAATATCCTTATATAGGAAAAACGATGTCAAGGGGGTGACATCGTTTTTTATAAACTATCTCTTATTTAAGAAATACTTTTAATTTTATTTGCTTAAACGTCTTTTTCTTTCATAAATAAAGAATACACATAAAGCAGATAATGACACGACTGAAACAACCACTATTGTTGCAATTAATGTAGAATTATCATAATTTGCAATAATAGGCGCGGCATTATAAGCACCTAAATATCTTTCTAAACATGCATCATATTTGGTAATAAAATCAGTTCTTAATATTCTATTTCCAGTATATGAAACATCACCAAAGCCATAATCATAGACCATAACATCTTCTAATGTTTGACGATATTGGTCCACTAAAGATTCATATTGAGTTAAATAAGTATCGAAATTTTCATCGTTTTCAACAACATCACAAGTATGAATATCTTCTAAAGCATTTATGGCTGGAATTAATGCTGAAGCAACTTCATCTTCTGTTGCATAAATAGAGATATATTTTAAATATACAGCAGCGTTGTTGTGTTCTGGATCATTATCTATCATTTCAATTTCAACATGTCCCCACATTGGAGTGGTTAATACAAATGAATAATCTGTAGCACTGCTTGTAAGAATAGTGGTTCCAACAACATTATTATTAACTTTTACGTTTAAAGTAACATCTTCACTATTATCTGATGCGGTAGAAGCATTAACGTCAATACGTGTAATCAAAGCTTTATTATCTTTAATAAACGCATCGGAGAAGAAATTTAAAGATGTTGTAGGTTTTGTTCCTGTACCAAAATGTAAACCTTTATCATCTGAAAAAGAACTTAATGTAGAGCCATCATTAAAATAATATTCCCATGTTACACCATCATGAGTAAATTGATTACCACTTGGATTTCCTGTTGGTTCATATGTATAAACAGGTTCAACATATTCTAAGACATTGACATCAAAAGTTAATTCATTTGAAGTAAATCCTTCATATGTGAATTTAATTTTAACTTGTTGGGTTCCTAAAATAGGAGTGGCAGGATCAAATATAAATTCATGACCCACGAGAAGAGTTTCACTTTCATTATCGCTATAATTAACACTAGCAACTAATCCAGTAGTATCCCATTGTTCGTTTGTATAATATTGAGTTTTTTCTAAAGTGCCATTTAAATTAACAGAACTAATTTCTTTTTCTTCAGCTGGTTCCCAAACAAAAGTGACTGAATCCAAGTAAATAGCTCCTTTTTTTGATCGAATTCCAACATATTGATAATCGCCTGTTACATCTAAAGTTGTTTCATTATATGCTAGTTCAAATTTATCATCGGTAGAATTATTATACAAATCGTTTGCACTAGTAAATGGAGTGTTGCTTAAATAAGCTTCAACAATATTAGAAGTTGATCTATCCCATTCAATTAAAATTTGTTTAATTTTTCCCCCAGAAGCAGTAGATACGATACCTTTATCTGATTCTGAATTATTTAATTGTATATTGCCACTATTATTTGCAATTTTGCCGCTGTAAAGAGCGCTAGAATTAAATTGTTTATTTGTAAAATTAGAATAAGATGAACCGCTTACAAGATCACCTGCAGTAATAACATCACTAATTAAATTAGGTGCTTCACTAACAGTAATACCTTCTATTGTTAAAGGGTTAGAAGATAATTCATTATAATTAGCGACTACTTCAACACTTGTTACCCCAATTGCTGGTGCTTCTGGAGTAAACGTCCAAGTAATATCACTAGCTTTAATATCTACTGTATCGTCGTTACCTTTAACGGTTAATCCTGTAGTATCCCAGGCTTCATTATCATAATATTCTTTTTTGGCCATATCACCAGATAAAGAAATATTTGTGATTTCAACTTCTGGAGTTGGATCTTTTAATGTAGCATCAATTGAAGTTAGTCTTACTTGATCACCAATATTTTCAAACACTATTTCTTTAAAACCATTAACACTAGAGATTATCCCATTATTGTTTGCAGCATCTCCGCTATCAGAAGATACTACACTAAAGCTAGAAGCATTGCCTTGTGAAGATTTAAATTCTAATTTTGTTATGAGTCTATTTAACGTTGAAGTTAATGTAACTACGTTATTTTTGTAAATTCGTAATGAATTCGCATAAAACTTTGGTGGGTTACTGCCTTTTCCTTGAATAACTTTTATATTAACACCAGTGACTTCATGTGTGTAGCCTTCTGAAGGAACATCTGAACCATTATCATAAAGGTTTGTTAAATCAATAGTCACTGTCTCATCCGCTGCCTTAACACGAGTTAAGTCGTTGCCATCAACAGGGTTTGTTAATACTGTGGATGCAAATACACCACCAACAAGTGCAACACCCATTAACGCCATAAATGTCTTTTTAAGCACGTTCATAATAGTTTTCCTTTCGTATTTTTATTGCGATAAATAACATGTAAAACAAATTACATAAAAAAATAATTTGCTAGTTTAGTTAATTATCAATTGTGTAAGAAACGTTAAAAAATAATCGTTTGTCTTCACAACTATAAGTCTAGTTGTTTTTTTTTTTTTTTCAAGAGGGTATTTTACAAATACCCAATATTTAGTGCTTTTATTAATAAAATATGTGTTTTCAATTAATAAATCACTATTAAAAGAAAATGTGGCATTCGCCACACTTTCTTTAAAAGGATTACATATGTTTAAAAGTTAAATATTATAAGTGAAAGACATATTATATTGAAAAATATTATTATCTAAAGATGTAATTTGTTTATCAATATAACATTCTAAGGATAATGTTCCTAATGACTCATCTTTAACAATAACATAATAATTATTTTGTGTTTCAGTTGAATTAATATCATCTAATAAATAACCTTTATCTAATAATTGAGTTACAAAATCTTGTAAAGATGATGAATTATTAACAATTAATGTTAAATTAACCATCGGAAGATAACTAACAAAAGAATTAGAAGTAGTCATTGATATTGAAATTAAATCCTGAGGTGCAAATTCAAAATATGTTTGAATATCTTCACTAAATAAACCTAAATAATTAGTAATATTATTATCTCCACTTGGCCAAGAAGTAAAAGTATAAGTAGAATCAATATAAGCATCAATTGTTAATCCTAAAGAAATATCATCATAATAGACATTAAGATAAAATTGACTACTAACACCACTTCCATCAATAGATAAATCTTTAAAAAGATAATAATCGTGTTCTTCTTGATTAGTTAATTGATCATCTAAAGTATAGTCATCTTTAACAAAATTATAATAAGTTTCAACATCTTCAACATAATCGCTAGGATATAATAATGTCACTATATTAGTAATACTATTATAAGCAATAGAATAGTTGCTTGAATAAATTTGACTAGATGAAGAATCAACACTGATTTGACCATAAAATAATTCTTCACAATAAGGAATAATATTTCCGTTTAAATGTGATTCCATTAATTGTATTTCATCATCAGTGTAATTATTTAAATAATTGTTTGATGTTGATGTTTCTCCACTGCCATCACACGCTAGTAAGGAAAGGCTAAGAATAGATAATAATAAGATTGTTTTAATTTGTTTCATTTTATTTTAGCCTCCTTATTTACTAACAATAGGTGTAGGAATATTGGTAATAGGATCAACTTCAAATTCCCCTGCCCAATAAACAACACAACTATCATCATAGAAATCTTTACTAACACGATATTGATTTAATTCATCTTCATTACAATTAATAAATATAGCTAGTCTTTCACTATAAGTTCCATCTTCGTTAGCGGGTCTCATGTTAGTGAAAGTATTAGAATATAAAGTAATATTCCCACTTTGACTATAAGGAATATAAATATAGTCTAAAGAATGATTACCTCTAAAAGCATAATTGTTAAAAGTATAAACACTTTCAGGTATATCAATATGAGTTAAACTTGAACAACCATCAAATAAATACGCTGCAAAAGAAGTAAAGGTTTTATTATTTGAAAGTTTAATATTTTCAAGGCCAGTCATATTTGCAAAAGCGCCATCTTCGATAACTGTTACAGTATCTGGTATAGATAAATCTTCTATACTAATGCAGCCAGCAAAAGTTTGATACCCAATTGTGGTTACTCCTTGATATCTTGTTCCATTTCTTCTTGTTTGGAAATTAACTTCTTGTAAACTTGTCGCATTTAAAAACATTTGATAAGAAGTAGAAACTAAAGAATAAGGAATGTTAACTTTAGTAATTGAATCATTATTTGCAAATGTTGAACCTTGGCTAGAAGAAATAGCAACACTACTTAAGGTAGTTGGTAAATTAATTTCATTTAAAGGTGTTAAAGAATTTTGATTATCATCATATAAAACAATACTTGATAAACTAGAATTTTCAAAAGCACTTTGGTCAATTCTAATCACACCAGTTACATAAGGTGTACCATGTTTATCATAAGTTGTTTTGCCTTGATATAAACGAATTGTTTCTAATTGATCACAATTAGAGAAAATGTGGCTAGAAACAACAGAAACATTATAAGGAATATCAAATTCACTTATAGCAGTATTATTAAATGCATATTCACCAATGCTAACAATATTATCAAAAGCTCCATCACCTAAAATAAATTCAGATAGATTGATACATCCACTGAAAGCATAATTAGGAATGCTAGTTAAATTGCTTGGCCAAGTAAACGAAGTAATATTTTCACATCCTTCAAATGCACGTTGACCAATACTTATCATAGAAGTTGGTAAATCAATTTCACTAATACCAGTATAAGCAAAAGCAGACGCTCCAACACTAGTAACAGTGTCACCAATAACGATATCATTTAATTTAACGCATCCTCTAAAGGCATTATCACTAATAGTGGTAACTGACTCTGGAATAGATACACCTTCTAAATTAATACAATTATCAAAACTATTAATAGGAATAAGAGTTAGATAATCTGGTAGTTCAACATAGACAAGATTTGACATATTAGCGAATAATCCATCTGACCAAACACTGACAGTTTGTCCCTGTGTTAGATAATCAGAAAGATAAATTTTATGGTATTCATCACTTTGATATTTTTCAGGAATTACAGAATCTTTATCATTTAATAAAATAGTGTTTTCTTCAACAATATCTTCGCCAATCTTGAATAAAATTGAAGAAATTATCGTAATATCATCTTCAGGTAAGTTATTTAAAAAAGCCGTATTTTGAAAAGCTCCTGTACCTAAAGAAGTAATATTATCTGAAAAATTGATGGTGGCTAAATTTTTACAATTGGCAAAAGCATATTGTCCAATTGAAGTAACGCTATCAGGAATAGTAACACTTGTTAAACGAGTGCATGAATCAAAAGCACCATCTGCAATAGCAACAACAGGAATTCCATTTACTTCATCAGGAATTTTAAAATCACTAGGATAATCACTAGTGTTGACTAAACGTGTAATTGTCGCTTTAGGATTATCGACATTAGCTTGATAGGTATATTGTAAATAAGGTAGATTGGCTAAATTTGCAAGCCAAATATTAGCTGCAAGAGCGTAAATTATTGCTAAAATAACAACTACTGCACCAAGAATAGAAAAGCCAACAATATAATTTCTTTTTTTACGTTTTTTAGCTAAAGCTAAAGCTTCAGCCTGCGCTTTTGTGTGGACTTCCATTAATTGAAATTTATCAATTTCTGCCATCTTATTTACCTCCTATCTTTTTTAATTCATTTTTATATTGTTCTAGTTCTTTTTTGTTTGCGCGAACAAAGTGACCTTCTTCCACTTCATAAAATTGAGGTACATCATCTTCGGTATAGTTATGCATTAAAGGATCATAGACAACTATTTTTTTATGTCTTTCAATTTGAGGATCTGGAATAGGTACTGCACTTAATAAAGATTTAGTGTAAGGATGTAAAGGTGCTTCAAATAATCTTTCAGCTTTAGCTAATTCAACAATTTTTCCAGCATAAATAACTGCAATACGATCTGAAATATATTTAACAATACTTAAATCGTGAGCAATAAATAATACTGTTAGATTATTTCTTTCTTTAAATTCACGAATTAAATTTAAAACTTGAGCGCGAATTGACATGTCAAGCGCACTAATAGGTTCATCAGCGATAACAAATTCTGGATTCATGACCATGCAACGAGCAATACCAATTCTTTGACGTTGTCCACCAGAAAATTCATGAGGATAACGATTTAAATATTCCGCTCTTAATCCAACTTTTTCCATAATGTCAGATATTTTATTTAAGCGGTCTTCTTCATTATCATACATATGGAAAGCTTTTAAACCTTCTGAAACAATATAATCAATATTTGCTCTTTCATTTAAAGAAGCACTTGGATCTTGGAAAATCATTTGTATTTTGGTTTTTAAAAGTTTTTCTCTTTCTTTTGGAATCTTTCCAGAAATTAATACGTTATTATAAGTAATTTCACCACTTCTAACAGGATTAATACGTATAATCGCACGACCGATAGTAGTTTTACCTGAACCAGATTCACCAACTAAACCTAAAATTTCGCCTCTTCTTATATCTAAATTAAGATGATTAATAATAACTCTTTCAACACCACCCATTTTAAAAGATATTTTTACATCTTTCATTTTAACAATGATATCATCAGGGTTTTCTTGTTGAGATTTTGCAAATTCATCTACTGAAGGTTGATATCTTTTTTTATTTAAATGTAATTTTTCACGTAAAGAAGAAATATGTTTATTAAATTTTTTATTTGCCATAATCTATTTCTCCTTGTTCTTTTAATAATTCATCCGCAGCACGTTTCATTCTTTCACGTAATTCTAAAATTACTTTTGGTTTTTGAATTTTTGGTGCTCGTTTATCTAATAACCATGTTTTAGCACTGTGAGTGTCAGATATTTGAATCATTGGTGGATTGCTAATAAAATCAATTGCAAGTGCATATTGATTACGTTCTGCAAATGGATCACCAATAATATCTTTTGCAAATGAAGGAGGATTACCTGGAATAAATGATAATGGTTCATCTTTACTACCTAATTGAGGTAAAGAAGATAATAAAGCCCAAGTATATGGATGTGCAGGTCGATAAAAAATATCTTCAGCCGTGCCATATTCAACAATCTCTCCACCATACATAACCGCAATACGATCAGCAATGTTTGCAACAACACCTAAGTCGTGAGTAATAAAGATTGTTGTCCAATTAAATTCTTTTTGTAAATCTTTAATAAGCTGTAAAATCTGACTTTGAACAGTAACATCTAATGCAGTTGTTGGTTCATCACAAATTAAAACTTTAGGATGACACGCTAACGCAATAGCGATAACAACTCTTTGTCTCATACCACCACTATATTGGAATGGATAATCTTTATATCTTTTTTCAGCATTAGGAATTTTAACTTTTTTTAATAATTCAATTGCTTCTTTTTTGGCTTGTCTTTTGCTAATGCCATGAGGCTTATTTTTAATTTGATAATTTGTTTCTTTATAAGCATCATATTTTATAAGTAATTTTTTAAAGATATTTATTTTTTCTTCATTATTTAGCAATTTTTCATAATTCTTTGCAAAAAGTTCACTTTTTTTAATTTTTTTGTTTTCAAAGTAATCTTTTCTTTCTTCTTTTGACATGCCTTGTAGATTAGATTTTTCTAAAAGTTTATCATTTTTTCTTTGTTCTTTATATTGTTTTAATTCTTCTTTTGAAGGACGAGAATGTAGTCTTAAAACTTCACTAATTTGATAACCAATTGAAAATAAAGGGTTTAAGGAAGTCATAGGGTCTTGGAATATTGTCGCAATTTTACGTCCTCTAATATTTAGCCATTCTTTATTGTTTTTAATTTGGACTAAATCTTTTCCTTCAAACATAACTGAACCGCTAGAAATAAAACCGTTAGAATCAAGCATGCCAGTAAATGTTTTAGTAAAAACAGATTTACCAGAACCAGATTCACCAACAATCGCTAGTGTTTCACCTTCATAAATATCAAGAAAAATGTCTCTTAAAACATGAGATTTATGACCACGTGTAACAAATCCTAAAGAGAGGTCTTTTACTTCAATAACTTTATTTTTTTCTTTCATAATAAATTTTCCTCCCTTCTAACGATGTGATTTTGGATCAGTCGCATCAGCAATAGCTAATCCTAAATAGAAAAACGCTACAGTTAACGGAACCATAACAATAAGTGGTCCTAATAATAAATAAGGATGCGACATCCAAGCCATACCTTGTGTGGCTTCAGTTAAAACTTGTCCTAAAGTAATATCACCATCACTAACTCTAAATGATAAATTAAAGTAAGCTAATCCAACTTCGCTAGATATAGCGGCAGGAATAGAAGTTGATGCCACAGTAACAATAACTGAAACTAAATATGGTAATAAATTGTGTGAAATCATTGTAATTGAAGAAGAACCAAGGGTTTGGCTTGCAATATTATATTCACGATTACGAATAATAATAATTTGATTTCTTACAAACCCTGCTAAGCCTATCCATCCTAAAGCGCTTAATAAGAAAACGACAATTAAAAATCCATATTGTTTCATGTATGGAGATAATAATTGCATCAATAAAATATCTAATAAAATAGTAGGAATATTTCCAACGAAATTTCTAAATTCAATTAAAATTGGATCAAGCCATTTAAAATATCCCCAGGCTGCACCAATAGTGATACCTAAAAATACATTGATAGCAGCAACCGTAATACCAAGCAATAAAGATAATCTAGATCCAGTCCAAACAACAGACCACATATCGGTCCCTCTAAACCATGTACCCATATTATCGCCACATATACCAAACCAGAATTGAGAGTTAGGTCCAACATAATATGGAGGAGCAACACCTTCAACAGGATTTGGTAAAACTGTATCACCAGATATATTAAGAGGTGGATAATAATTAATTAAAGGTCCAAAAATTGTGAAAAACAAAATTAGAAATAACGCAAATAAAGCAACAATAACTAATGGCTTTTTAAATAATTCTTTAAAAGTCATTCTCCAATAAGAATATGGAACAGCGTTAAGTCTTTCAGCGTTTTCTAAGTTAGTTCCAACTACTTTAAATAATTCATCAACATTTTGATTGATATTATTATAGACATTAGTTGTCTCATCAACTTCTTGGAAGATATAATCTAAATTTTCTTTTTTCTTATTTTCCATATACTAACCTCCATTAACTATCAGATGATGAGAACGATACACGTGGATCAACTAAAGCAGTAACAATATCGCCTAGTAAGAATGCAAGAATTGATAATATTGCCGAAATAATAACAATAGCTTGCAGTAACGATGTATTATGTGAATCATTCGCGGTAATTAAGGCTGCACCAATACCATTAATTGAATACATTTTTTCAAGATAATAAGTACCTAATAATGCCCCAATAACTGCACTTGGAATAGAACGCACCAAAGGAACAATCGCGTTTCTTAAAATATGTGTAAACATAATACGGTTTTCTGATAAACCTTTCGCACGAGCAAATTTAACATAATCGCTGTTAAATTCATCAACCATGAAACGTCTAACCCACATCGCGATTCCAGCCATTCCAGTAAATCCCATTGTTAGAATTGCAGGTAACCAGCTAACAAAATCATTTTCGCTATATTGATATGGTAAAGCGCATAATCCACATAAAAGTGCCATCCAAATATAGTAATAAGCAACACCAGGTATCGCATCAATAGAAATTATATAGGTCAATCCTATCTTATCTAGAATACCACCTTTATATTTTGCCATTAAGACACCTAAAGGATAGCCAATAACTAATTGCAAAATAACTGCTAAAATTCCTATTTTAAATGATGTCACCATACGAGAAGACATATAATCTAAAACATAAGTGCCATCAGCAATGCCAGGAAGATCACTTAATTTACCAAAATCAATAATAAATGTACGACAATCAGATACAGTAAATAACATGGTATTAATATCTAAAGATGTACGACATAATAATTTTGGAAAAGGCAAAATAGCATAGAAGAAGTTAACTAATTGTTCTAATATTGAACCAGAAAGCCCCATTTCTTCTTTCCATGCATTACATTGTAAATTAAATAATTCTTCAGTAATGTGTGGGCCACTAAACTTAGTGATACAAGTTGCATCAGCAGGTGTAGCAGCACGGATTAAAAAGAACGTAACTAATATTGTTAAAATCAAAGAAATAAGTGCACTGCCTATTCTTCTTAATGAATAATGAAGTAAAGGATGAGCAAATATTTTTTGCATACAATGTGTATTCCCAAACAGGATTTTTCTTTTCACTAATATAGAAAAGACAACAAATAAAACCAAAAATCCAATTACGGAATACCCAACTAAGTAAGTAGTCATCTTATCTCCTTTCTTGACGTCTATAATTAGAAAGCAAGGAAGGGATAAACCCATCCTTGCCTATAATTATAAACAATAACGAGTGTTTATTTAATATTTAATTAATAAATATTCATTGTGCCGTGTTCAGCAAGATAATCAGCTTTTGATTGTTCATATTTGGTATACGCAGCACGTCTTTCTTCACCAGTAATGGTTTCTGCTAAGACATATAAGCCATCTAAACGATGGTTAGCTAAACCATATGAACCGCTTGGAGAATGATAACCACTAGCGCGAGAGACACTGACTTGTCTACCTTGACCATACATGGTTAATGGTTTGTAAATAGCTAATTCGTTAATTAACATATATTCAGCTTTTGCAAATTCATCATAACGGTCATTGATGTTGTTATAAATTCTATCAGCAGCGTCAACTAATGCAGTGTATTCTTCTAAAAGGTTATTAGATTGTAATGTACCATCTTCACCAATGTAGTAGTTAACTGTTTCTTCTTCGCCGACAAATTTAAAGATACTTGACCAGTCACCATCAATAGTGAAGGTATTTAAATAAGACATTGGATCACCATAGTCTGGGCCCCAACCCCAAGTAGTGCAGATATCAAAGAATCCACCATTACTAACTGTTTCATAGTTAGAGGTATTAACTCTATCAGTTGGAACAATTAAGAATTTTAATGAAGTATTTGATTTAACAAAATCAGCACCTTGAGCATTAGGCATGTTATTTAAACGACGGTTGTAAGCAAGAATTGTTGCATTGTCGTAAGCTTGTTGTTCAGGATTAACACTACCAGTTGTGAAATATTCTAATTGAATTGGGAATGTAATGTCAGTGTTATCTGGATTAGCGTTATATAATTCAATAGCTCTTAAAGCGTTTTCTCTTAAGGAAACTAAATCATCATATGATGCATTAACACCATCATATTGTCCTTGCGCTAAAACTTCTTTAGCTTCATCAACAGTAATACCTTTTTGTTCAGCATAATATGGATAATAATGGCTTTCAACATAGTCATTGCCGTTATCATCTTGAACGAATCCAACAGGAACATAAGTATTAATCATATATTGTGCTTCATAGGCTGGATCAGCGTTATATTGATCGCAATAAACATCTAAATCTAAGCCAGCAATGAGTAATTCTCTTACTTCTTTAATAGACATTGCTCTAGAAGCATTTTCAATATCTGCTAATGAACCACTTGTTGAATAAGAAGTTCTATCTTGACGAGCAACGTTAAGGTTTAAACCATAAACGTAGTCAATATAATCATATGTACGAGAGTTAACGTTTGGATCATATGGGTTTTCAATAGTACCAGTGCCATCTGGACCAGTAATATATTTTTGCCATCCTTCAGCGTCTTTACTATCGATAGTAAAGCCATCAACTTGATTTTGTTCAAACATTTCTCTTGTAAATTCTGGACCTTCACCCATACCAGCAATACGATAATTAATGCTATTTACATAAACTTCATCAGCGTTCCAATAAAGATCATTTTTTTCGTAAATAACAAAGTTTTCATTGCTGGTTCTTAAAATATAAGGACCACAATATAATAAACTTTGAGGATCTTTACCAAAGTCATTAATGCCTATTTCGTTAATAAAATATTCATTACTTGGTAAATATGGTGAATAAGTTAATAATGTTGGGAAATAAAAGGCAGGGTGTGATAAGGTATAACGAATAGTGCCGCCACCTTGTGCACCTGGTTCTTCAATAACTTCAACACCAACTCTTTCAAAATTACGAATTGCTTCGATGTCACTAGCGGTATAATTAGTAACTTCGCCAGAAGCATCAAAAATTAATTCGTTTAAACGAGCAGCATACAAAGTTGGATTGTTTGCAAGTGTAGACCAGAAACCACCAACATTAGCAATTTGATAATCAATGTAAGATGCTTGATAGAAAGCCATTGCGCCTTCTAAGAAGTTTGTGACTAAGTAATATAGTTCACTAGCGGTTCCATATTCAAGAACCTTTTTAGCGCTATTAACAAAGTCGTAAGCGCTGACATATTGAGGAGTAGAAACACCATTGATAGTCGCATAATATTGCTCGCCATCATGTGTTACCCAAGGAATGCCAGACTTAATCTTGATGTCAAACTGTTGATAGTTGTTAGTTTGAGTAATACTTTCCGCTAATTGTTTTTCTAGTGTGCCGAATTCATTTTGTAATAATAAACCATCAACAAAGTTAGCAAAATGGCTAGCTGAAGAACCATCTTGAACTTTTAAATAGTTTAAACCACCAGTAATTGCAGTAGCTAAAAAAGCATTATAAGAATCTTTTGCAGTCTTACCTGGAAAATAAGGATCATCACTTGGAATTGTAAATGTTCCTTCAGTAGTGGTAGTACAACTAGTTAACGCCAACACTGCTGTTAGGATAGCTGCAAATCTGAATGTTTTTTTCATTTCACGTTTTCTCCTTTCTTCAATCATGAATGATTGACTAAAAATATACTACAATCAAAAATAAAAAACAACGCTAAATTTATTCGCACGCATCAATTGTACTGTTAACTTTCAATTGATGTGAGACTTTTTAGTCCTTGCTCGTTTCTTATTTTAACAAATTCATCTTTTAATTCAAT